>CAYOGG010000001.1:0-10301 GCA_964403455.1 uncultured Bacteroidaceae bacterium
GACAGATTATTAAAAATATAGATGAGAATGGCGTAAAACGTTATGACTTCCAGTTCACCAATAAGAGAGGATATAAATGTACTATTGAGGGCCTTTCCGAGAAATTTGACAAGGAGTATTGGAACTACGCTAAATTGATTTCCGGTGTTCTACGATATCAAATGCCATTGGATTTATGTATGAAATTAATTAGCTCCCTTGATCTCGGTAGCGAGAATATCAATAACTGGAAAAACGGCGTTGAACGTGCTCTGAAGAAATACGTTCAAGACGGCACTTCTGCCAAAGGCGAAAAATGCTCGGTCTGCGGTTCGGAGTCTCTCGTCTATCAGGAAGGATGTTTGATATGCCAGAATTGCGGTTCTTCACGCTGCGGATAATGAACAATACATATTCAATACAGTTAAACGGTCTGCGGTTCTATGCCTATCATGGCGTAGAGCCGCAAGAGCGTATTGTAGGTGCCTATTATAACATTGACCTCGAATTTTTTGCAGATCTGAAAAAGTCAACGGTCAGCGATTCCATATCAGATACGATCAATTATGCAGAAGTAACGGATATAGTTGGAAGAGTCATGAAACAGCCGCATAATCTTCTTGAACGTGTAGCCGGTATAATTATTGATGAATTATTTCAGTCTTTCCCCTCTATTTCAGCCGTAAGAATAACTCTCTGCAAAGAGAATCCTCCAATAGGGGTTCCTTGCCTTAGTGCTTGTGTAAAACTATTCTGCAGCAAATAACTATAAACCAAATAAAAAAGAAGGCCTCCGTTATTATTCTCAGAGGCCTTCTTTTTTATTTCAATTAATCTTCGATATAGGTTTAACTTACTCAGCTATAATCGGTCTATATTTTGGAACCAACAACTTCATGATAGTCCATCCTATGAGATAAGATATACCACAAACACAGAAAACAATAAAATATCCTGCCGGTTTTCCTTCGAACCCTAAGAAAGTCATAGGTTGACGCAAATATTGAGCTCCGGCAGCAAGAAGATCTTTAGTCATTTCAACTGCATTACCGTCTACTATTGTAGTACCTGAAGAGTAAACGAAAAGCATACCGGATAGTTTATTGAATAAAAAACAACTTAATCCGCCGGCCATACCTCCAATACCCGTAATAGTAGCAATTGTACTACGAGGGAACATATCGCTTACAGTTGAAAAAAGATTCGCACTCCAAGACTGATGAGCAGCTCCGGCAATACCGACGATAATTACCGGAAACCAAAAGGAAATGCTTCCTAACGGTTGAGCCAAAAGTGTCAATAGAGGAAAAAAAGCGAAAATGAGCATAGCTTTCATCCTGCCAGCAAACGGATGCATTCCTTTTTTATCGACAAATATGGTAGGCAGATAACCTCCGAACACCGAGAACAGACATATAAAATAGATTACAAATATACCCCAACGACCTTGCGGTGAATCTGACGAATAACCATAAACTGAGCTTAGATAGACAGGCATCCAAAAAAGGAAGAACCACCACGCTCCGTCGGAGAAAAACTTTCCAGCGGCAAAAGCCCATGTCTGACGATAAGAAAAGCATTTGAGAAATCCTATAGATTTTTCACTCTTCATTATATCCTGAATTTTCTTCTTCTCCAGAAATTCAGCTTCATCGTCAGAATGAATGTAATTCAACTCGGCATTGTTTACATGCTTACTTTTCTCCGGTTTTTCATACATAAAATACCAGAAACTCATCCAAATAAAACCTATAGCACCGATTACGATGAAGGCCATCTCCCATCCGAACGCTTTAGCTAATATCGGAATACAAAGAGGTGCAATCAAAGCACCTACCTGAGCACCAGAGTTATATAAACTTGTCGCAAACGCTCTGTCTTTTTTAGGGAAGAATTCTGCCGTTACTTTATTGGCAGCCGGAAAATTGCCTGATTCTCCAACAGCGAGTATAAAACGTGCAATGATAAACAGCCACATGCTCACAGTAGAAACAGCCAACGCTATGTTACCCGTTGCCGTAATCAATGCCTCTTTACCTTCCAGTCCGGTTATCAATTGAGTACCGAAACCGCAGAAAGCATGAATGCAAGCACCGAAAGACCATATTCCAATAGCGCAAAAATAGCCAATCTTAGTTCCAAGTTTATCTACAACTCGTCCAATGAAAAGCATGGAAAAAGCGTATAACAAAGAGAACCATCCTGTTATATTGCCATATGTGACATCATTCCAATGAAACTCCGGTGCGATGAAGTCATTATAAGTCAAAGACAGCACTTGACGATCAAGATAATTAACCGTTGTAGCAAAAAACAACATCATGCACATAATCCAACGATAGTTGGTCATCTTCGAATCAATTCGAGTTTTCGAATCCATAAGTTAGTAATTATTGGTTAGTTTATTAGGATATTAGTACTTAGTCCGAATAAAACACTCGTTTTACTCTGGTAGATATGGTAGATATTATCTCATATGGTATCGTATCCAGAATATCCGATAATATATGTACCGGCAAATTTTTACCGAATATTTCAACAGAATCTCCTTCCTTACAATCAATGTCTGTAACATCAATCATTGATACATCCATACATATATTACCCACATATTCGGCTTTCATTCCATTTACCATGCAATAGGCATTGCCATTACCTAAATGACGATCCAATCCATCAGCATAACCTATCGGTATCGAGGCAATTCGAGATTTTCTAGCCAATACACCTTTTCTACTGTAGCCAACAGTATCATTCGCTTCAACATCACGTATCTGCAGAATGGTTGACTTTAATGTAAGAACATTCTCCAATGGCTGATTATCAAGAGGGTTAATACCATATAAACCGAGTCCCAATCGAACCATATCATAATGATACTCCGGAAATCTTTCTATACCGGCAGAATTACATATATGACGAATTATGTGATGTTTAAATGCATTCTGCAAAAGATCGGCAGCAATATTGAATCGTTCCAGTTGAATTTTTGAAAACTCATCGAACTTACTATTATCACTTCCCACAAAATGCGAAAATATGGAACACGGTATTAAAGCCGACTGCTTTTGTAGACGTTTGATTAGTTCAGGCATATCCGTTGGGTCAAACCCTAAACGATGCATGCCGGTATCAATCTTAATATGTATCGGAAAATTTGTAATGCCATTATGCTCAGCAGCACGGATAAGTTCTTCAAGCAGATGGAATCCGTATATCTCGGGTTCCAGTTTTTGATCAAATAAGGTATTGAACGAAGTACGTTCAGGATTCATCACTATTATATTTGTATTGATACCTGCTTTCCTAAGCTCCCAACCCTCATCGGCTACCGCTACAGCCAAATAATCCACTTGTCTGTCCTGAAGCGTTTTTGAAACCTCTATAGCTCCAGATCCATATCCGGAAGCCTTAACCATACAAACAATCTTGGTTTCCGGTTTCAACATCCCTCTATATCTATCAAGGTTATCTGCAATGGCTTGCAGATTTACTTCCAATATCGTCTCATGTACCTTAAGCTCTAGCCTCTCTGTTATTCTATCGAATTGAAATTTTCTTGCACCTTTTATTAGGACCAACTCATTATGAATTTCCTTTATCGTATCCGAAGCCAAAAAATCCTCTGTAGTAGGAAAAAAGTATTTTTCTTCAACATCATATTGCTTGGCTGCCTGAGATACATCATATCCAATACCTATGAATTTGCTTATTCCACGGCTCTCAACCAACTGTTGAACCCTCTTCGAAAGCTCATTAATAGACCATCCCGTCTGCAACATATCCGACAATATCAAAGTACGTCTTCGCACTTTTTCATCGCGTCTTCTGGCCATAAAATCCAAAGCTATTCCAAGAGATGATATATCAGAATTATAACTATCATTTATAAGTACGCATCCCTGTTTACCCTCCTTAACCTCAAGACGCATTGCACACGGTTCTAAATGAGCCATGCGTTCCCTTATCACGTCACCGGATAACATCATATAAGTCGCAACAGCAAGACAATGTAAAGAGTTTTCTATTGAAGCATCATCAATAAAAGGTATAGTAAAACTATTCTCCAAACCTAAATAGACATAGCGAATAAGAGTAGAGCTATCTCCCTTCTGGATATTTGAAATAAATAGTGGCTTTTCGTTATTTTTTCTGGACCACGCAATCTCACGAGCTGTAATAATAGATTTATTAACACAATCCTGTATCAACTCATTATCTCCATCAAAAATAATAACATCACAATCCTGAAACAACTTCAATTTCTCAAAACACTTTTCTTGCATTGTTGAGAAATTCTCCTGATGTGCACAACCTATATTTGTTAATATGCCTATAGAAGGCTTGATAATTTTCCAAAGCGAACGCATCTCGTTCGGTTTGGAGATACCTGCTTCAAAGATACCCAATTGAGTCTTACTGTTCAAAAGCCAAACAGATAGAGGGACTCCTATTTGAGAATTATAACTTTTTGGAGAACGAGTTACTGCATAGTCCGGCTCCAAGAGCTGATACAGCCACTCTTTTATCACCGTTTTTCCGTTACTTCCCGTAATTCCGATTATAGGAATATCGAATTTCTTACGATGTTGCGTTGCAAGACGTTGTAACGCAACCAAAGTATCGGGAACAAGCAGGAAATTTGAATCCGGATAATTTTCCAGATTATCGGGCATTGTACTGACTACAAAGTTCCTTACGCCTCTAACGTAAAGTTCTTTTATATAATTATGTCCATCATTTCTTTTGCCTTTCAAGGCAAAAAACAGTGTTTCTGTCGGGAAGCACAAAGAACGGCTGTCGGTAAGTAACCAAGAAATAGAAGCTTCACAAAAACCATATCTTGCAGCTTCAATCATCTCAGTCAATTTCTGTATATCGTATACCATCATTTATTATAATACATACATGCAAAATAAGCCTTTTTTTCTCAGAAAATCAATGTTCAGCTCTATAATTTCATATATTTGCAGATTAAAGGCCTTATGTTAATGAAAATGATTAAGGATAGTCTCACATCACATGCTTTTTTGAAGAATATTGATTCTCCGGCAGACCTGAAGAAGCTAAGCACGGAAAAATTACCGGAGGTTTGCAATGAACTCAGACAGATGATAATTGACGAATTGTCTCGAAACCCAGGTCATCTCAGTTCAAATATCGGCACTGTCGAGCTTACCGTCGCACTTCATTATGTATTTAATACTCCTGATGACAGAATAGTTTGGGATGTCGGACATCAAGCATACGGGCATAAGATTCTTACAGGACGAAGAGATGTCTTTGATACAAACAGAAAGTTCAAAGGTTTAAGACCTTTTCCATCACCATTTGAAAGTGAATATGACACATTTACGTGTGGTCATGCTTCTAATTCGATTTCTGCTGCATTGGGAATGGCAGTTGCCGACAAGCGTAACGGTAACGAAAATCGTAAAGTAGTTGCAGTCATAGGCGACGGTGCAATGAGTGGGGGGTTAGCTTTTGAAGGGCTAAACAATGCTTCTGTTACGGATAACGATCTGCTCATCATACTCAATGATAATGCAATGAGTATCTCGAGGAGTGTAGGTGGAATGCGTGATTATCTGACTCATTTGCACACTTCGCGTTCATATAATACATTCAGATATTATCTTTCAAGAATCCTGTATAAGATAGGATTTATGAATGATGATAGGCGTAGAAGAATCATCCGTGGAAATAATCGTTTAAAAGCCAAACTAACTCAGCAACATAATATTTTTGAAGGACTTGATATTAGATATTTCGGCCCTATTGACGGTCACAACGTTCAAAATCTGGTGCGTGTTCTGAATAATATCAAAAACATGCACGGACCAAAATTATTACATATAAAAACCATAAAGGGTAAAGGCTTTGGGCCGGCTGAGAAGGATTCTGCCATTTGGCATGCACCGGGGCTTTTTGACAAAGAGACCGGCGAAAGAATTGTAAAAAACGGGGACGGACTCCCACCGCTTTTTCAGGATGTTTTCGGTTATACTCTTGCTGAGTTGATGGATAATAATAAAAAAATCATAGGTATCACTCCCGCCATGCCTTTAGGGTGCGGTATTGATATTGCCATGAATAAATATCCGAATCGTTGCTTTGATGTAGGTATTGCCGAGGGACATGCCGTAACATTTTCCGGAGGCCTTGCCAAAGAAGGTATGGTCCCTTTCTGCAATATTTACTCTTCTTTCATGCAACGCGCATATGACAATGTGATTCACGATGTTGCCATTCAGAAGCTCAATGTCGTACTCTGCCTGGACCGTGCCGGATTAGTAGGAGAAGATGGGCCTACACATCATGGAGCCTTTGATCTTGCATTTTTGAGACCGATTCCAAATATTACAATTGCCTCACCATATGATGAAGTTGAATTACGAAATATGATGTATACTTCACAACTGCCGGAGCAAGGTCCTTTTGTAATCAGATATCCACGAGGTAGTGGTGTGATTACTGATTGGAAGAAGCCTTTTGAACCAATAGTAGTTGGTAAGGGTCGAAAGATTCACGACGGTAAGGATATTGCAATCATATCTATAGGACCTATAGGCAATTTGGCGGAAAGCGCATTAAAAAAATGGGAAGAAAAAAATAAAGGATATAGTGTAGCACTCTTCGATATGCGTTTTCTCAAACCTATTGACTCAGATATTCTGCATATTGCAGGTACTCAATTCAAAAGTATCATAACTATTGAAAACGGAGTAATTACAGGAGGTTTGGGAAGTGCTGTCATGGAATATATGATGGATCATGATTTTCATCCGAAATTGAAGCGTTTAGGATTGCCTGACTCATTTGTCGAGCATGGTTCTACACCTCAATTGTTGC
Organism: uncultured Bacteroidaceae bacterium; assembly: GCA_964403455.1. Taxonomy (GTDB): domain Bacteria; phylum Bacteroidota; class Bacteroidia; order Bacteroidales; family Bacteroidaceae; genus Colenecus. The sequence goes on from CAYOGG010000001.1 coordinate 6,832, forward strand.
ATCTCTGCAATATTGATGAAGATGCTGTGATTCGTACATTGGATAGTTTTATATATGAACAAAAAGAGACTGAAAAATGAGAATAGTTATCGCTGGAGCCGGCAATGTAGGCACACACTTGGCAAAATTATTATCAGGTGAGAATCAGGATATTACCCTTTTAGATGAGGATGAAGAAAAACTGAACAAACTGGATTCAAGCTTCGACTTGCTTACCATAGTAGCATCACCGGTATCAATTTCCGACTTAAAAGAAGCAGGTGCCGACAAGGCTGATTTATTCGTTGCCGTGACTCCTGATGAGAGTCGTAACCTGATCTCATGTCAGCTTGCTCACAATCTCGGAGCAAAGAAAACCGTAGCTCGTATTGACAATCACGAGTATCTTCTTCCCAAGAATAAAGAGCTTTTTTCCCAAAAAGGTGTTGACTCTCTAATTTATCCAGAGTTATTGGCTGCACAAGATATTGTGGATGGTATGAAACTAAGCTGGATTCGTCAATGGTGGGAGTTTGCCAGTGGTGCGCTTATTATGATGGGAATAAAAATCCGCGACAACGCTGAGATTATAAATTCACCTTTATCTTCTCTTGGGACGGATCTGCCTTATCATATAGTAGCCATTCTTCGCGAAGGAGAAACTATAATACCTGGAGGTAATGATACTGTTCAAGCAGGAGATCTTGTCTATTTCATGACAATGAAAATACACATACCATATATCAGGAAAATAGCAGGTAAACAGGAACTTCCTGACGTTAGAGACGTAATCATCATGGGTGGAAGCCGAATTGCAGTACGTGCTTCACAAATGACTCCTGAATACATGAACCTTAAAATAATAGAGAGCGATTTGAACCGCTGCAATCGCCTTACTGAGCTTGTTGACGATAAAGTAATGATAATCAATGGTGACGGTAGGGATTTAAGTCTTCTTATCAGTGAGGGAATCTCTCATACTGAAGCTTTTGTCGCCCTTACTGATAGTTCTGAAACAAACATCCTGGCTTGTCTGGCTGCAAAGAGATTAGGCGTAACAAAGACAATAGCTGAGGTTGAGAATATTGACTATATAAATATGGCTGAGAAGTTGGACATCGGAACGGTAATAAACAAGAAAAAAATAGCAGCAAGCCACATATATCAGATGATGTTGGATGCAGATGTATCTAATGTCAAATGTCTTACCTTCGCAAATGCCGATGTCGCCGAATTCAATGTCAAAGCAGGGTCAAAGATAACACGTTCTCAAATTAAGGATATAAAGCTCCCTAAAGGAGTAACCATCGGAGGTTTGATAAGAAATAAAGAAGCTATACTTGTTTCCGGAAACACAAAAATAATTGAGAACGATCATGTAGTTGTCTTCTGTTTGGAAGGCATGATTAAATCCATAGAAAAATATTTCAATTGATATACTTATAATACAATAAACCGAATAATAGGTATTGCTTCTGATTGAAGCATATATCTTGTTTTTTCCTCTTGGAAAAAACGTTGAGTATCCAAAAATTAAAAGTTATTCCAAGGTTTATCGAAAAAACCTTGGAACAACTTTTAAGAAATTATTTTTACTAAATTCTTTACCGAGTCCTTCATCTTTTTATACAATTCACATTCACGATAATGAGTATTCTTACGTATAGCCTCTTCCATACTCATCTGACTATGCTGGTATGCACTCAATTCATTTTGATATTGTTCACTATGTACTGCCAATCTTCTGATTTCATTTTCCCTTTCAGAACGTAATGACATACAAACCGGAACCAGTAACTTCATAATGACATTATCGACCAAATTATGTCCCTGCAGGAATAAATACGTATTATTGGTTTCAACTCCCAATGATTCGAGTTCTTCCTTTAGCTTCTCAACCTCCTCTATGGCACTTGGATAATATCTCTCCAACCATTTTATCTTTCTTCTGACCCTCTCTGCCAAGTATTCAAGAGCATATTCCGGATGATGTACATCTATAGATCTTATTTTTATTTCATTACTTAGTTCCTGCATACTGAACTTGTTATGCAGTTTATTACGGTAAAACCAGATATTCCAAACAAAAAGCGGGAAAACGATCTTTGAGTAATATTCCATAAACAACTCAAAATCCACTATTCTTCTATCGTTTAAGGTACATTGAACACAAATTTGATGCAGACTGGATGAGAAGCACTGATAATTCTCTATCGCATATGCAAATGTTTGAATAATATACGGATTATCCAACATTTCCCTTGAGGTAAAAGTAGAACCTTGTAGAAGATAATCGTAATCACTATCAACACAAGCGATCAAATGATTTCCATAAGCGGATTTATTCAGGCAGGCTTTTAATGCGGATTTCTTGCCCTTAGTCAAATCAGATTTGGACGGTAACATAATCTGGAAATAACGGTCCTCAGTTTCAAATTCATCAAGCAACAATCTCCAGAAAGCCACATCCTCATAACTCTCCACATATGCTATTATCCTACCGGTCTTATGACCGGGTAACAGCCTATTCGCCGCATCTATCCAATCGGAAGTGACATTATCAAGTAATTTAATCATAACAGATCACTTTATTGTAATATCATCCACCTCAGTAACCGCATCCATCCAACCATCCATCACTACGGCAGGGGAATGAGTCGTTAGAATAATCTGGACATTAGGATTCATTGAACGAACACGACCTATAAGCTGGTGTTGCCATTCTATATGTAATGAAATCTCAGGTTCATCCATAAAAAGAACAGAATGCTGCATATCTTGAACAAGTGTAGTCAACAATATAACCAAAATCTGTTTTTCACCGGAAGACAGACTATATGGAAGAAGAGTCTCACCTTCTTGTTCAAATAATATCTCATTACTATTTCTAACTATCTTTTTCCGGGTACATAAGAACATCTCATCTACAAAATCCAAGAATTGAATCTTTCTACTTGAAACTATTTTAGCATGTTTAATTTTATCATCATCATCAGAAGTCAGTAGTTCTATTGTCCTGTTACCAATATTCACTTGGTAATCCAAATATCTTCGTTGTAATCTATATAATTGCCAATCCAATTCCGAAACAACATTCTTATCGGACATCTTTTCCAATAAGTTACTGTGCATTAAAGGACGATCTATGCTTCTAATTACATCATATCTGACGCAATTGGCATCGGAAGGAGAAAAAACAAAATTGACACCCAGATCGGTATTATTGCTTATTTCTCCACCGTCCATATAGTCCAATTTATCAATCGTTTTATTAATAATGGTACTCTTACCTACCCCATTAACTCCACTAAGAATATTAACATCAGGACGCAAATCCCACACAATGTGTTTACGTCCCCACATAGACTCAATTTCTATTCTACTAATGTAGTCTGCAATTTTCTTTTCCATTGTCGCAATCTTTATATTCACCCAAAAAAAATCTTTACAATTCCATGACAGTTATTTTTCAAAAACAATAACAATAACAA
>CAYOGG010000001.1:10401-30681 GCA_964403455.1 uncultured Bacteroidaceae bacterium
AACAATAACAATAACAAGCAATCTTCCTGACCTGTTATTACTCAAATGTAAATCAATAAAATATAAATGACCAAGTTCGAAAGAATATTTTTTCAGTGAAATCCAAAAAAGAATCAAAAAACAACCTCAATGACAGTTTGAGTTTGCATAATTGATATTTTCCATGATTTTATTGAACGGATTATAACAAAAAAACGAGATTGGCAGACTTAACACAGTGTACCAATCTCTCTTACAAATATTTATTAAAAGGACTATTTTTTCCTGATTATTTTAGATCACTCATTAAGATAGCTTTGCATGATCCTATCAAATATTGAACACCATTTCCTGAAATCTTTCCGTTTCCTTTTGTATTATAACAAGAGGAATAAACATTGTAACCGTCATTTGAAGGAACATTGTCGTTCGTTCTACCTACAAGTAAACCTGTAAAGGATTTGTCATTTGATGTAGATTCGCCCGAAACTATTGTACCTACATTTTTGCTATTATCAATAGAACCTTTGCTCATCAAATAACCTGCTATACCTCCAACACTTGTAATACCGTTTCTAGTAATTCCACCTTCAACATCACCATTGTTATCGCTATTAACTATGTTTCCCTCGTTTATTGCAGCCAAACCTGCAACAAAAAAGTCTACATCATCTATTGCTATACCACCTTTAACTTCACCTGTATTTTCACAGTTAATCATACTACCATCGCAAAGACTGCCGGTCAAACCTCCTACTCTTACTGATCTGCTTGCTGCCTTGGGACCTTGAACCAAACCACTGTTTGTACAGTTAATCATTGATCCGTCACAACGGCCAACTACAGCACCTATATAAGAGGTAGCTTCAGGAGCAATATTAGATGCATCAATTTTTGCCGTAATATTCAAATTGCTAATTGTACCGTAAAGAGTGTAACCGAAGAATCCGAAGACCTCAACATCGTAAGTAGCCTTAAGAATTCCGCTTATTGTATTACCGTTTCCATCAAAATTCCCCTTAAACTTACGTGAACGGTTGCCGATTGGCTGCCATGTAGATTCAGTTACATTTATATTTGTATTAAGAACAATGTACTGATTAATAAAATCGTTACCTAGATTAACCTGCTCGCGAAAATATTTAAACTGTTCAGGAGTGTTAATTACATAAGGATCGGTAACTGTACCTTTACCACTTGCGAATGAGGTACCCATTTCAGTCTCATTTATTAATGAGCTCGTAAGAAGAGTATTTGAATTTTGGTTGTATTCGCTTTCACCGTTTGTGCAAGCAACTAGTAGCAATTCTACCAGTAAAATGGCCGACATCAATTTAATTCTAATTTTGTCCATTTTTTGTCCTTTATTTTTCATTTCGGCTGCAAAGGTACATATAATAATAATAATATATATAAGAATAACTACTTTTTTTTCGTTTTTATTCAAATAATGCACCAGGTGCATCAGAAAAGCACATTTTGAATTATCATTTTGGCAACAATACAAAAAAAGCAGTAGAAAAAGACCTTAAAATAACATTCCAATAAAGTACTATTTTTGAACAACAATAAAAATAGTAAAAATGTCCATTTTGAACGTTTACAAACGAATTTCTAACGAAATTTCGACTTTTTATTACCTAAAAATCACCACATTTATGTTTATCAGACAGCAATATTATTTGTATCTGAACTTACCATTAAGTAACTTCGCAGAAAATAATTACCTTATATAATTAATGAGCAGATTCAGAATAGCGGTATTGGCAAAACAAGTACCGGATACTCGCCAAGTAGCCAAGGATGCAATGAATCCCGATGGGACAATCAATCGTGCTGCCCTATCAGCTATATTTAATCCGGATGATTTGAATGCACTTGAGCAGGCGTTAACCATTAAGGATAGATTTCCTGAAAGTATAATAACTATTATTACCATGGGCCCCGATAGAGCAAAGGAGATTGTTCTTGAAGCATTATTTCGTGGAGCAGATAGAGGCTTTCTGCTTTCGGACAGACTATTCGCCGGAGCGGATACACTTGCAACATCTTATGCATTGTCAGCCGCTATTAAGAAAATAGGATTATTTGATATTATTATATGCGGTTGTCAGGCTATTGATGGTGATACAGCACAAGTTGGTCCTCAGGTTGCAGAAAAACTATGTTTGCCGCAAATCACACATTGCGAGAGTATTGAATGCATTGAAGAATCAAGAATTAAAATAAGACGTATTATAAAAGGTGGTATTGAAATAGTAGAATCTCCGTTACCTGCACTCATAACAGTCAGCGGAAGAGCGAAGCCTTGTCGTCCGAGAAATATAAAACTATTGATAGCAAATAAAAATAGAGAAGTTCCTGTTATAAATGTCGCTGACATAAATGCGGATCCGAAGAAATGCGGCCTCTCCGGCTCTCCGACAAAAGTCAAGAGCATTTGCAATATTGTATTTCAAGCAAAAGAAAGTTGTCACTATGATGCTACTGATGCCGGAATCGAATGCTTAGTTGAACAATTGATATCTAATCACACTATCGGATAGAATTATGAATAACTTATACGTGTATTGCGAGTTGGAAAATGGAAAGATTTCCAACGTAAGCCGAGAATTGTTCACAAAAGGCCGCAAACTATCTTCAGAGTTACAGTGTCAATTAGAGGTTGTAGTTATCGGTAAAGATCTTAATGGCATTGAAAATGAGATTTTTCCATATGGGGTTGATACAATTCACATATTCGAGTCGAAAAGTCTGGATCCATATACCACCGGGCCACATTCCACTATACTATCCAAGCTGTTTCAGATAGAAAAGCCACAAATAGTATTATTCGGAGCTACCATAATAGGACGCGATCTGGGTCCCAGAGTCTCATCTACATTATGTAGTGGCCTCACAGCCGATTGCACACAATTGGAAATAGGAGATTATTTTGATAAAAAAAACGAACAAACTTACAATAATCTACTCTATCAAATAAGACCGGCTTTTGGAGGTAATATTATTGCAACTATAATTAATCCCGACCATCGTCCTCAAATGGCTACGGTAAGAGAGGGTGTAATGAAAGATGAGATATTCGATATAAATTATAAAGGGAACGTAATCCGTCATAAAGTATCGGATTACTTAAATGACATTGACTTTGCAGTAAATGTTATAGACCGTCACATTGAACAATCGAAACATCATTTGGATAGTGCAAACATAATCGTATCCGGAGGATATGGAGTTGGTAGCAAAGAAGGCTTTGATCGATTGTTTGAGTTGGCGGAAATTTTACATGGGGAGGTAGGAGCAAGCCGTGCAGCCATAGATGCCGGTTTTTGTGAACACTGTCGCCAGATTGGACAGACAGGACTTACCGTACGTCCAAAACTCTATATAGCATGCGGCATCTCCGGACAGATACAACATATCTCAGGAATGAAAGAGAGTAATATCATCATATCAATAAATACTGATCCTGATGCTCCTATTAATTGTATAGCAGACTACATAATCACAGGAAAAGTGGAAGATGTGATTCCTAAACTTATTTCAAAATACAAAAGGTTAACCAAATGACAAATTGGTATAAAAATACTCCGGAGATTGAACTCCGAATAGACAATAGTCTCATGAGACATATTGTGGATTTAAAAGAAAACGGATTTTCTGACGCAAAGGACTTCGATTATGCACCAAAGGATTTTGAGGATGCACTTGATAACTACAATAAGATACTGGAGTTGACAGGCGAAATCTGTGAAAATACCATATCAAAAAATGCCGAATGTGTAGATAAGCAGGGAGCAAAATGCGAAAAAGGCCGAGTATCATACGCAGATGGAACAAAACAAAATATCAAAATAATGCATCAGGCCGGTTTTTCCGGTGTTGGTCTGCCACGCAGATTCGGCGGAATGAATCTACCGGTAACAGTATTTTGTGCCATCGCTGAAATGATATCACGTGCCGATGCCTCTTTCCAGAATATTTGGGGATTACAGTCTTGCGCAGATACTGTTTATGAGTTTGGTGATGATGCTCAGCGCGATAAGTTTCTTTGCAGAGTATGTAAAGGTGAAACCATGTCAATGGATTTGACTGAACCTGATGCCGGATCGGATCTTCAAAGCGTTTCTTTGAAAGCTACGTTTAGTGAAGAAGAATCCTGCTGGTATTTGAATGGTGTTAAGCGTTTTATTACAAATGGAGATGCAGACATTCATCTTGTATTGGCTCGTTCCGAAGAAGGTACCAATGATGGACGCGGGCTATCACTATTCATCTACGACAAGAAAGACGGAGGCGTAGACGTACGTCGTATCGAAGATAAAATGGGTATACACGGATCTCCTACATGCGAATTGGTATTTCATAATGCAAAAGCTGAAATATGCGGTAGCCGTAGATTGGGACTAATAAAATATGTCATGTCATTAATGAACGGAGCACGTTTGGGAATAGCAGCACAAAGTATTGGAATATCCGATGCAGCATGGCATGAAGCTGTAAATTATGCAATTGAGCGCTGTCAATTCGATAAACCCATAATTGAATTCCCTGCTGTGTACCAAATGATAGCACTTATAAAGGCTAAATTGGAAGCTTCGCGTTCACTACTATATGAAACCGCCAGATATGTGGACATTTATAAGTCACTTGATGATATAGCGAAATATAGAAAGCTTACCCCTGAAGAGAGAGAAGAGTCGAAACGCTATAGCAAAATGGCTGATGCTTTGACACCATTAGCAAAAGGTATGTGTAGTGAATTCGCAAACCAAAACGCTTATGATTGTATCCAGGTTCATGGAGGTTCAGGTTTTATGCGTGATTATGCCTGTGAGAGGCTCTATCGTGATGCCAGAATCACCTCCATATATGAAGGTACCACTCAACTTCAAGTAGTGGCATCCATACGTTATGTCACGAACAAGAGTTATTCAGCCATAATCGAGGAAATTAATTCATACGAAGCCGACATAGAATTTGCCTCATACAAAGAGAGAATTGTATCAATGACATCGAAATTCAATGAAGTTACGGATATTGTAAACGAGGAGAGAAACACCGAGTATACGGATTTTCATGCACGTTGCCTGATGGAGATGGCATCTCATTGTATAATGTCATCATTATTACTAAAAGATACCATTCAATGTCCGGAAATATTAAAGAAAAGTATGACTGTATATCTGGATTTTGCAGAAGCGGAAATTGAAAAGAATTTCAGTTTTATAAAAAACTTCGATAAAGAGCATCTTGACTCCTATAAGCAGTGATGATTATGTCTTGTAGGAAGGATGACTATGCAAAAAAACAGGACCGATATTACATGATGACCGAATCCCCGGTTCATCAACTGATTATTAAATTAGCGGTACCTACCATTATTAGTATGATGGTGACTGCCCTTTATAATTTAGTCGATTCATATTTTGTTGGAAACATCAGTACCGGTGCCACTGCGGGTGTTGGTGTGGCTTTAGCATTTCAAACTTTTATACAAGCAATAGGATTTTTCTTCGGTGCCGGTTCCGGAAACTTCATTTCCCGGGCTTTGGGAGCCAGAGCAGACGAAGATGCAGGACGTATGGCAGCGACCGGTTTTTTCTCTTCTATGATTATTGGCATTATCATAGCTGTTCTCGGACTTGTATTTCTATCTCCTCTATCAATTTTACTGGGTGCCACTACGGAGATTATTCCATACTCCAATAGTTACCTGAGATTTCTGCTTCTCGCCACGCCGTTTATGATATCTCAAATGGTATTAAACAATCAGTTACGACTTCAGGGCAATGCAAGACAAGCAATGATCGGATTGATAACAGGAGCAGTTATAAATATTATTCTAGATCCAATTCTCATTTTCTCATTGAATCTTGGAGTGGCCGGAGCTTCACTTGCCACATGTATCAGTCAGATAATATCATGGATACTGCTGCTTTGGGTAACTACTAAAAAAGGTAACGTACATATTAAATTCTCAAACTTCTCTCCTACAATTGCCAGATATAAGGAGATCTTATACGGTGGACTACCATCTTTGTCACGTCAGATACTTGGAAGCATTTCTTCAGTTATGTTAAACTGGGCCGCTGCAGCATACGCTCTCCCCGGTCATGAAGCATCAACTATAGCTGCATTCGCCATTGTTTCACGAGTAATGCTATTTGCCATGTCGCTCATTTTGGGATTCGGTCAGGGATTTCAACCGGTATGCGGATTTAATTGGGGTGCCGGACTATATAACAGAGTACGCCAATCATATATCTTTACCATACAGGCAAGCACATTTGCTCTTATAATAATGTCCACATTAGGTTTTATCTTTGCTCAGGAAATTGTCACATTTTTCAGAAGTGAAGATCCGGTACTCATTGCTATTGGCACCAGAGTATTACGCTGGCAATGTTTGGGCTTTCCTTTGGTTGGACTTACCACTCCAACGAATATGCTGCTACAGAATATTAGAAAAACAGTAAGCGCAACAATATTGGCAATGAGTCGTCAAGGTATCTTTTTTCTTCCGGCAATAATAATTGCACCGCGTATATGGGGGTTGGCCGGTCTTGAAGCAACCATGACTATTGCTGATACTTGTACCTTTCTATTGGCTTTACCAATGTCAATAAGAATTGTCAAGGAGTTATCATGGCGCAATAAGAAGTAATAATCGGAAGTCGTTTCCAGATTACAGAAATCGGCACTGATTCTTTTTTTCCAATTCGTGAAAAACCATATCCGTCTTCACTTTTGCAATAGTAGCTACGACGGCCTTGAATAGTTCGCCTTCAGCCGAATAATCACCCTCACAAGCAAAATTCACTCGTCCTCTTTTTACCAGATTCTCAGCCTGACTGCGACTATTTTCATTGTTAGGTTTATATATTGCGATTGAATGACCGCCTTCGGATTTTACTATGCGCATACTTGGAATATCGGTCTCTCCATCTCCAATATAAATCATATTATGAAAAGGGACAGGACGGCTCTCATCAGGCATGGAGTCATTTATTTTCGCATTATTCCATATCTCATGTATACCCTTGTTAATCATAAAGATGAATTGTGTTTTAGAGGTAAAATCCACTGCTACGGCAGGCCATACGGCGGTATCATTCTCATACATAAACGAACAAGCATATATCTCCTTGAAATATTTTGCGATGGAGGTCCCTTCAATCAACTCCTTAAGACCCGAAGAAATTATATAATGTTCAATGTTGACGCCCATTTTTTCTCCTTCACGATTTATCAGATCAAACCAATCCTCTACTCCGTGAAAAAAACCGATACCCTTACCGAACTCAACAAACTGTTGACGACGAATGCTGATACCTCCAGATGTCGCCTTATCAATCATAAGCTTCATATAACTAAGTATGGTACTGGCCTTTTGAGACTCTGCCAGAGCATGGGAATCATTCCAGAAAGACTCTTTGTCCTTAATGCCGATAGCATTCATAAAATCATACTCTTGCATATATGCCGGTGAAAGCGTACCGTCAAAATCATACATCAAAGCAATCGTCGGTTTGTTCATTGACATAACAATATTTACATTATCAACAAATTTACTCAGAATATTTTGTGCAGCAAAAGAAATGCCATACTGATATTAAGATGTACTTTTGCAGTCGAAAAGAAAAGTGAATGATCATAATGATAAATGATGTCAAGTATATAAAAATAGGAGATTTCAGCTATACACTTCCTGATGAAAAAATAGCAAAATTTCCTCTCAAAGAAAGAGACAGTTCTAAATTGCTGATTTACAAACACGGACAGGTTAATGAAGACCATTTCCGTTCACTGCCGAATTATCTGCCTTCCGGCGCTTTAATGATATTCAATAACACCAAGGTTATTCAGGCAAGACTGCATTTCCATAAAGAATCTGTTGACAATTCAAAGCTGCAAGGAGCACTGATTGAGATTTTCCTACTGGAGCCTGCGATTCCAAATGACTACCAGTTAACATTCTCACAGACAGAGAGATGTAGCTGGTACTGTCTGGTTGGAAATCTGAAACGCTGGAAAGACGGAACTCTCAAACAAAATGTTACAATAGGAGGACATCATATTACATTGATTGCAGAACGTGGAGAGATACATGGCACCAGCCATCAAATCAATTTCTCATGGAACGATAACCTTCTTACATTCGCTGAAATTCTGGATGCGATAGGCGAAATCCCTATTCCACCTTATCTGAACAGAGAATCACAAGAGAGTGACAAGACAACATATCAGACAGTCTATTCCAAGATCAAAGGAAGTGTAGCTGCTCCGACCGCCGGGCTTCATTTCACAGAACGTGTATTGGCAGAACTCGACGCACATGGCATAGACCGTGAAGAGCTCACTCTGCATGTAGGAGCCGGAACATTCAGGCCTGTAAAGAGCGAACAGATCTCAGATCATGAGATGCATACCGAGTATGTTGCAGTCAAAAAAAATACCATTGAGAAACTTATCGCACATAAGGGAGAGGCAATTGCCGTTGGTACAACCTCAGTACGCACATTGGAGAGTCTCTACTACATCGGAGTCTATCTGAGTAATCATCCAGATGCAACTGAAGAGGATATGCATGTGTCTCAATGGACTCCTTATGAACAAACTGCGGATATCACTACTTTAGAATCTCTACAAAACATTCTGAACTATTTAAATAGGCAACACCTATCCGTATTAAAAACAAGTACTCAGATAATAATTGCACCGGGATACAATTATCATATTGTTAAGATGATGGTAACCAATTTTCATCAACCTCAGAGTACTCTGCTTTTATTGGTATCAGCCTTTGTAAATAACGATTGGAAAACTATATATGACTATGCGTTAGATCATGATTTTCGTTTTCTTAGTTATGGAGACAGCTCGCTATTGATTCCATAAATCAAATAGCAATAGCCAAAGTAAATACACTGATGCGTAAACCGGGAGCGGCAGTAGCCATAACGTATGCCATAGACGCTATTGTAGCACCGGTAGTAATAACATCATCCACTATAAGAATATGCTTTTCTTTTAATAGTGACGGTGATGTTACTTCAAAAATTCCTTCAGCATTTTCCCATCGTTGGAATCTACCCTTTCCGGCTTGTTGTTCATTAGACACTGAGCGAGATATAACATTATCCAATATAGGCAAACCCGTAACAGTAGCTATCCCGGAAGCGATAAAAGAACATTGATTATATCCGCGTTTCTTCATTTTTTTCTCCGATAACGGAACCGGAACAATATAATCAATACCTTCAAAGAAATCTGTTTTAAGTAAATCAGCTGCAGCAATTCGGGCCAAATATTCACCAACATCGGGATGATTATAATATTTCAAATGATACAGAATATTGCTATAGTCACTTTCTTTATAATAACGAATCATTGACTCAGCCTTAAAAATTGATGGCTCGGACAACAATTTCTGCTCAGTAATATTGAAATCACTACTTCCGAACTTCAAACGGGGCATATCTATAAAACATGAGACACACAGATGCTCTTCACCTTGACAAAGTCTTCTACCGCAGACCTTACAATAGCGTGGAAAAAACATCTCAACAAGAGAATCAAGCCATATCATATAGCTAATCCTCCAAAATATGCAAGTACTTTCTGATCAGTGACACCTCAAAACCCCGTCCGGCAACCGATTTAAGCAGCCTCATATCACACTCATAATCGGTTTTGCCTTTAATTGTTTTTTTTCGAGATAATATCACCTGTTGGAGAATCTCATAGTACTCAGTATCATCAAAGTTTGATAATACATCGTCAATGACGTCTTGAGATATCTGTTTCTGTTTTAGCCCTATGGCGATTTTCAACCTACCCCATTTACTGAAACGCAGTTTATCATTGGCATATGCACCTGCATAACGTTTATCATTGATAAACTTGTTTTCCTTAAGATTGTGGATTATTCTTTCAACCACATCAGGCAATAACTCCATACGTTTCAATTTCTCGCGAACCTCACTCTCACAGTGTTCGCCGGTAGAACAATATACTTCTACCTTCTGTAATGCTTCTTTCTCATTCATGTATATCAGCTTTAATCATTCGTGTTTTTCCAAATATATCTTGCTTAAAAATAATATTCTCATATCCGTACTCATACAACATTTCTCTGATCTCATCAGTAAAAAGAGGGTTTATCTCAAAAAACAGATGACCATTATTTTGCAGATTCTTTTTCCCAAATTTCGCTATTGCATTATAAAACAAAAGCGGGTTACCGTCTGGTACGAACAGTGCTTCATGAGGCTCAAAGTCAACAACCGTATTTTCCATTTCTTTACGCTCACTATCAGTAATATAAGGAGGGTTACTGACAATTACATCATACTTAAAATCAGATTCCATATCGGACAGAATATCACATTTGCTGAAAGTGACTGAAGTACCATTCTCAATGTTATTCTTATTCGCTATTGAAAGTGCTTCTTGACTGATATCCCAACCGTCAATCTTCCAACTATGAAAACGTTTGCTTAAAGCTATCGCAATACAACCGCTACCTGTACCGATGTCCAGCAGACGGACATCTTTTTCACGTACAGACTCACATATCCACTCAATCAGTTCACCCGTTTCAGGCCTTGGAATAAGGACATTAGAATCAACTATGAGCGATAAACCGCAAAATTGAGTTCTTCCTATTACATATTGTAAAGGCTCTCCTTCAATCAAACGATGCAAAGCACTATTCAAAAGCTCTTCATCTTCAAAAGATAGACTAACATCTTCTTTAAGATAAAAGGTTGTCTGACTGATACCCAACAACTCTAAACAAAGTGCTTTATACACATATTTCAGTTCCCTTTCATCATAACGGTTTGAAAGAGCTTTTTCAATACGTGACAAAAGCCGTTTCATCGATTATTGTTTTTCGGAAACAGTAAATGTTCCGGAACGTGAACTTGCCCCGGTATATATTGTCCCGGCAGAAGTGGCAATAGACATATTAAATGTCGCACTCATTGATACGGTATGTCTTCCGGAAACGGTAGGAACATATTTACACTGCGGAACCGAAGCAAAAGGATCAATGATATATAATGTAGAGTTCTTTTCATAAATATAATCCGATGACGAAACTGTCGGTTCCAAAGGATTATCCTTATCACTCTTTACATTCAATATATAACCTCCGGTACTACCTTTCCATGTATAAACCCCTTTATAGCTTCCGTATCCGTTTGAAAGGACCTTTACTCTTAGAGTCAATGTATCACCTACACACGGATTAGGAGTAATACATTCCACCTCTCCGTAAACAGGAGGATATCCGTATTCATCTTCTTTACAAGCAGTAAGAAAACATAAGGACAAAACGGTAATGATAAAAACAAATCTTTTCATATTCGATTATTAAGCTATTTTTATTATTAAGCTATTTCCAGAGCAACCTTCATCATATTTGTAAACGTGGTTCGTCTCTCTTCAGCCGTTGTACTCTCACCTGTTATTATATTATCCGAAACGGTACAAATCGTCAATGCCTTTTTGCCTGTAGCTGCAGCATTTATATAAAGCCCCGAGGATTCCATCTCTACCGCCAATACTCCAAATTCAGCCCATCTTTTTTGAAGCTCCGACTCATCATAAAACACATCGGTAGAATAAATGTTCCCGACCTTATAACCGTATCCGTTCTCATCAGCAACTCTCACCGCATCACTCAGAAGACCGAAGTCCGCGATAGGTGCAAATTTTCCGGGCATCTCATATTGATGACCGTAATTCGAATCCGTACATGCACCCATGGCAAATACCAAATCGCCTAATTTCAAATCGGTATTTATCGAACCGGCGGTACCAACCCTTATGATTTTCTCAACATCATAAAACTTAAACAATTCATAAGAGTATATTCCTATTGAAGGAATTCCCATACCGTGTCCCTGTATTGATATTCTCTTCCCGTGGTACATTCCGGTAAATCCGAACATGCCTCTAATGGAATTATAAAGCTTAGGAGAATCAAGAAAAGTCTCTGCCATAAATTTGGCACGTAACGGATCTCCCGCCATTATTACGGTTTTTGCTATATCCTCATATTCGGCTCCGATATGAGGAGTTGGTGTCTGTTCTTTACTCATAATTAACTGTTATTTCAAAAATGATATTTAAAAAGATGTTTCCATCATCTCTCTTCCAATGCAGGGCTAATCAGACAACCATTTACATAGTCAATCTTCTTAACCTCTTTTGAAGCAGGAGAAAGAATCACCTTACGTCCTTCAACACACAATCTATTCTCTGAAAACCATTGCAAAGCCTGTGGAAATATCAGATGTTCCATACTATGAACACGCGTCTCTATCTCATCCGAAGTGCCGATGGCAGGTACTGCCGCTTGAATTATTATAGGACCGGCATCTAACTGAGAGCTTACAATATGTACGGTACAACCCGTCAATTTTACTCCGTATTCATAAGCATCCTGCAATCCCTTACCTCCTGTAAAACTGGGCAGTATTGCTGGGTGTATATTGATAATTTTATCTCCATAAGCCCTGAGAAACGTATCACTCAATATTCTCATCCACCCGGCCAATGCTATGGTATCAACATCATACTTTTTTAATGACTCTATTACTATAGAATCATACTTATCCCTATCAGTAAATCCCTTTGAGGGTATTATCTCTATTGGGATGGAAAATCTCATTGCACGTGCAATAACACCGGCATCGGACTTATTGGTAATTACAACCTTAACTTCCGCATCCAATCTTGAACTATTTACGGCTTCAATTATCGCTTGCGCATTGCTTCCGTTTCCTGAGGCTAAAATGGCTAATCTTAACATATTATTCTGATATCTATCAAAGGTACTCATTTATAAATTATACTCACTCTTCAATCTACAAAAAACCGATTACATGCCATTGGAGCATATTTTTTTCAACAAACCGCTACAACCATTTGAGACATCATTCCAGGTAACATCAAAATCTCCCGTAAACCATGGATCTGCCACATCCTTTTTTGTCGATGTATAATCCATCAATAAAGATATCTTATGTTCAGGATCCGACTTAATGATATAGGATATATTACGAAGGTTCATCTTATCCATAGCCACAATGTAATCGAATCTTTCATAGTCCGATGCAGTTATCTGTCTGGCTGTTTTTCCATTGGAATCCAAGCCATTTTCTTTCAACTTACGTCTTGCAGGCGGATAAACAGGATTTCCCAATTCCTCATCACTTGTCGCTGCTGATTCTATATAAAAATCTTTCTCCAAACCCGCTTTTTTCACCATATCCTTCATTACAAACTCAGCCATGGGACTTCTGCATATATTGCCATGGCAAACAAATAGTATTCTAACCATATTCTATCTTTGGAATAAGGTTCGAAATTACAAAATATGCCTGAGAATTACCGTACCTTTACGAACAATTAAGAATCTGTATATGTCAATCCATTACGGAACATGGTCGGATTACATGGCGACAATCTTTCCCGGACGAATTCAAAAGATTGCCGTCAATGCATCTTTGGGATGCCCGAATAGAGACGGTAATATAGGGACAGGCGGTTGCATCTACTGTAATAATGTCTCTTTCAATCCGTCATACGCCAACAAATCATTACCTGATATCACCCGTCAATTGACTGACGGCATAGAATTTTTTAAACGAAAAGGAGACTGTTACGGTTATCTGGCATATTTTCAGTCATACACAAACACCTACGGTGAAGATGTCAAACTAATAAACTTGTATGAAGAGGCTTTGAGATATCCCGGTGTTGTAGGTTTGGTCATTGCCACAAGACCGGACTCAATTTCCGATGGAATATTGGATTACTTTGAACAGAGATTCGGTAATAAGGCACCTAAAAATCATCCTTATCTGTTAGTAGAGATAGGCATAGAATCTACAAAAGACAGTACTCTCCACCTGATAAACAGAGGGCATACCTATTCACAATCAGTCGAAACTGTAAACGAATTATCATCGCGCGGTATATCCGTTGGGGCTCATCTGATTTTAGGTCTTCCCGGTGAAAGTAGAGAAGATATGTTATCTCATGCTACGACAATCTCCGAGCTGCCGATAATAACCTTGAAGCTCCATCAGCTACAGATAGTAAAGGGCACTATACTCTCCGGACAATATCTCGAGAATCCTGATTGTGTCCGGCTGTTCACAGCCCAAGAATATGCATCTCTACTGGTTGACTTCATCAGAAGATTGCGTCCTGATATTGCATTGGACCGTTTTGTCTCAGAGACACCTCCATCTATGCTTATTGCCCCCTCATGGGGCATCAAACCATCAGCTTTCACTGCCATTCTCAATCAGTTATTCATTTAATAGTTAATTCGACAATCTCAATATTCTATTGATAAGTAACAATCTTACTGTTGAATATTTGTCATAAAAAAACGTCCGAAGTTTCTTTCGGACGTTTTTTATCAATTATTTCAAGAATGAATTACATCATGCCATCCATGCCCCCCATTCCCGGAGCAGACATTGCCGGCTTATCTTCTTTCTTTTCTACGATAACACACTCGGTTGTAAGGAACATACCTGCGATCGAAGCTGCATTCTCAAGAGCCACACGAGTAACCTTAGCAGGATCAACTACACCGGCCTTTTTCATGTCTTCGTATTTGTCCAATCTTGCATTGTAACCGAAATCGTCTTTACCTTCAAGTACCTTCTGTACTACTACTGCACCTTCTTTTCCGGCATTGAATACAATCTGACGTAGAGGTTCCTCAATAGCACGACGTACAATCTGTATACCGGTCTGTTCATCGGCATTATCTCCCTTGAGTTGATCAAGAGCAGCTATAGAACGGATATAAGCCACACCACCACCGGCAACGATACCCTCTTCAATTGCTGCACGTGTAGCACATAATGCATCATCTACACGGTCTTTCTTCTCTTTCATTTCAACCTCTGAAGGAGCACCTACGTGGATTACTGCTACGCCACCTGCCAATTTTGCAAGACGTTCTTGTAATTTTTCCTTATCATAATCGGAAGTCGTAGTTTTGATTTGAGCCTTAATCTGAGCTGTACGTTCATTAATCTTTTCTTTATCTCCCTTACCGTTAACGATTGTGGTATTGTCTTTAGTGATGGTGATTTTCTCAGCACTACCAAGCATCTCCATAGTAGCTTGTTCCAACTTGACACCACGCTCTTCGCTGATTACAAAACCGCCTGTCAGAACTGCTATATCCTCAAGCATCTCTTTACGGCGATCGCCGAATCCCGGAGCCTTAACGGCACAAATCTTAAGACCTGAACGCAAGCGGTTTACTACGAGGGTAGTTAGGGCTTCGCTATCAACATCTTCTGCTATGATAAGAAGCGGACGACCGGTCTGAACTGCAGGTTCCAATATAGGGAGCAGATCTTTGAGATTAGAAATCTTCTTATCATGAATTAGGACAAGAGGACTCTCCATCACACAATTCATCTTTTCGGTATCCGTAACGAAATATGAAGATAGATAACCGCGATCAAACTGCATACCTTCCACTACATCAATATATGTATCACGACCCTTAGCTTCCTCAATAGTGATTACACCATCTTTAGAAACTTTTTTCATTGCTTCTGCAATATGTTTACCTATCTCGGCATCATTATTGGCAGAAATAGTAGCAACCTGCTCAATCTTATCAAAGTCGTTGCCTACGGCCTCAGCCTGAGCTTTAATGTTTTCCACAACCTTTGATACGGCCTTATCTATACCGCGTTTCAAATCCATTGGATTTGCACCTGCTGTCACGTTCTTTAGACCAACATTTACTATACTTTGAGCAAGAACAGTAGCAGTAGTGGTACCGTCACCGGCATCCTCGCCGGTCTTTGAAGCAACCGACTTTACCAATTGAGCTCCGGTATTCTTAAAAGGATCGGCCAACTCAACCTCTTTTGCGACAGTCACACCATCCTTAGTAATCTGAGGAGAACCGAACTTTTTCTCTACAATAACATTACGGCCTTTAGGTCCTAGTGTTACTTTAACTGCGTTTGCCAACTCATCAACACCCTGCTTAAGCAAGTCACGGGCGTCAGTATTGAAAAGAATTTCTTTTGCCATAATTTTCCAAATTTAAAATTAACCGAGAACCGCCAAAACATCGCTTTGACGCATAATAAGATACTTTTTCCCTTCAACCTCCAGTTCGGTACCGGAATATTTACCGTAAAGGACTTCATCACCTTTTTTCAGGATCATCTGTTCATCCTTTGTACCGTTACCTACAGCAATAACTTCACCTTTCAAAGGTTTTTCCTTTGCAGTGTCAGGAATGATAATTCCACCAATTGTCTTTTCTTCTGCAGTTGCAGGAAGAACCAAGACCCGATCAGCTAATGGTTTAATGTTCATACGTCTATATTTTTAATCAATTGTAATAATATTGGTTTATCCATTCGGACAAACGTACTTATGCGAAAAGCATGCCAAAAAGATATTTCAGTACCATAATGTCACACCACTGACACTTTGACATTAGATCATGTCGTTTTCCTGCTCCAATAAGATATACTTTTCAAGTGCTGTTTGAGATAAATTCCTGATATAGGTTCCTCTACGAAAAGCGGTGATATAACCTGTCTCTTCAGACACAACTATCGCAATAGCATTTGTTTTTTCTGCAATTCCCATAGCCGCACGATGACGCAATCCGAAACTTTTAGGAATATTATCAGACTGAGATACCGGTAATATACATGCAGCAGATTCGATACGTTCATTTATAATCAACATCGCTCCATCATGTAAAGGACTGTTTTTAAAGAATATATTCTCAATCAGCATCTGATTGATATCTGCATTAATCTTTTCGCCTAATACCATAACATCTCTCAATTCTTCATCATGACCAATGACGATTAGTGCACCTTCCTTTCGTTTACTCATATTAACACACGCTCTGATTACCGGTTGCCATTTTTCAGCATCCGCACTCAAATCTTTACGTTTTACCAACCATCTAAATATCTTATGAGTACGTGTGTGCGTGCCTATATCTCTAAAGAAGTGACGGATTTCATCTGCAAAAAGTATTATTATCGCCAAAGCACTGACATCGATCAATTTATTAAATATAGCACCCAACAGCTGCATTTTCAGTATCTGAGAAACTACTATCCAAACAAAGATGAAAACCAGAATCCCGATAAACATATTTAGTGAGCCTGTCCTCTTCATCAATTTATAAAAGTAAAACAACAGGAAGGCTACACAAAAAATATCTATCAGGTCCTTGATTCCAAAAGCTGCAAAATAATCCATAATAATTACTTAATAAATCCCATTTACCGCATTTACAATTTTAACTGTCTCAACAGCTTCCCTTACATCGTGCACTCTAAGCCAAGCCGCACCCTGAGCCACGGCAACGGTATTTAAAACCGATGTACCGTTTAGAGATTCACTTGGTGTCACTCCAAGCAGCTTAAATATCATTGATTTACGTGATATCCCTACTAAAACCGGCAAATTAAACGTATTCAACATACTGATATTTTTCATTACCAGATAATTCTGTTCCAATGTTTTACCGAATCCGAAACCCGGATCTAAAATAATATTACTTACACCGGAATCTCTTATTTGAGTAATTCGCTCCCTGAAAAATGACATCATATCCGATAAAATATCATCCTGCGTCTTACGATTATATGTCAGAATATAATCGGCTTTAAGCAAGCCGGCTGTATGATACATGATTTCATCTCCTCCGGAAATATCGTTGATATATGAGACATTCCATTCTCTCACACACTTTTCAGCAATAGAAGCCCTGAAAGTATCAATAGATAACGGAATATCGGGACATACTTCCCGAATTAACGGCATACCGAATTCCAATCGCTGCAACTCTTCACCTTCCGAAGCAAAAGCGGATCCGGGTCTTGTCGAACAAGCACCCACATCTATAACAGATGCACCTTCCGCTACTATTCGCTTTGCTCTGGTACGTATATCGTCAGCCTCAGTCATTCTCGAACCGTCAAAGAAGGAGTCCGGCGTGAGATTCAAGATACCCATTACCTGAGTCTTCATAGAACACATCTCATTTTTTATTGATAAATTCGTTAATCTGATTACTAATTGATTGCATTCCTGCTATTGACGGATGATTCATCTGCTTGTCTATATCATGCAATATTATAACCGGAACATTGTATTTTGCACAAATTGTCTTGACAGACTCATTGATTTCCTCCTTTAATTCTGAGTTCAGTAAGAAATACACATTAGCTTTAGGATATAGCATTTTCAATTGACTAAGCATATAAGCGGTAGCAGGACGAAATGAAAAAAGATCTGTCTTTGACCATTCAGCATATTTATACTCACCAATCGGAGCATTCGCCCAAGCATCATTTGTACCGCCGAAAACAAAAATAATATCCGGATTACCTAATTTATTAACTCTGGTAAAAAAAGCACGATCTGAATAATCATCTCTGTTATACCCTGTATTACAAATAGTTGATCCGGACCATGAGTCGTTTTTCTCCAATTCGTACCCATTGGATTTAATATACTTCATCCACCAAGTCTGTTCAACATCTTGTACATCACATCCGTTTATCGGATAGAATACATCATAGTATCTCGGGATATAACCCTTGAATGTTGAATATGAATCACCAAGTATAGACACCTTTTTACTTTGAGCAAATGATGTCATAAAACAAATCAGAGCCAACGCAAAAACAGATAAGAATCTTCTCATAATCTTCAATTATTTATTGGTAATATTTTCATAATAAATCAAGCAATCCTGTCAAATGAATTCCGTTTGAACCTTTTAGCAGAATTGTTCTTTCTTTCAGAGGGTTTTTTTTGAGCATTTCTGCCATATCCTCGACAGTATTATAATGCTTAAAGCCGTAACCCTTTGCATCATTGGCTTTTGAAAATTCAACTCCTACTAAATAAACATCCGTAAAACCGAATTTTATTATTGATTCCAACACTTTCAAATGTTCTGCTTCACTTGATTCTCCAAGTTCGCGCATGTCACCCAATATCAGCGTTTTGTTATTTGCTTGCATAATATTGAAATTATCCAGTGCGGCCATCATACTGGTCGGATTTGCATTATATGCATCTACAATAATCTTGTTTGATGCTGTTTCTGCCAGTTGAGAACGATTGTTACTGGGTTTGTAACTCTCTATCGCCTCGGATATTTTTTCTGCACTAACGCCAAAGTAGTCGCCAATAGCCACAGCAGCAAGAGCATTATCAAAATTGTAAGAGCCGATAAGATGAGTATTAACTTGACGAAAATCACTTTCATCGTATCTCTTCCATCTGAATCTCAAATATGGATCACAAGCTATCGTATCACCTATTATCGACAAGTTTCCTCTATCAGAGGGTTTGCCGTAGCAAATTGATACAAGGCCGGTTGCCATCCTTCTAAGATACTCATTATCTGCATTAAGGAATATCTTACCATTCTTTCTATCGCGAATAAAGTCATATAATTCGCCTTTCGTGGAAATAACTCCTTCAAAAGAGCCGAAACCCAATAGATGAGCCTTTCCCACATTCGTTATTAAACCATAATCGGGTTCACAGATATCGACCAATTCTTTAATATCTCCGGGATGACTTGCACCCATCTCCACTATAGCATACTGATGTTGCGGTTTCAGTTTCAGGACAGTTATAGGAACACCTATCGAGTTATTCAGATTTCCTTCTGTAGAAAGAATATTAAAAGACCTGGACATCACAGCAGAAATCAGTTCCTTAGTTGTTGTCTTACCATTGGTACCTGTAATACCTATCACCGTTGTTTTCAAGGTACGCCTATGATAGCGAGCAAGTTCCTGCATAGTCTTCAAGACATTATCAACCTTTATTAAGCGCTCTTCCGTCGAATCACAGCAATCCTGAGAATCAATTACTGCATATTTGCAACCCAATTCCAATGCTTGGCGAGCAAACATATTACCATCGAATCTCTCTCCTTTAAGTGCAAAATATATCAGCCCGGGACCACACTTTCTGGTATCTGTAGTCACTCCCTCACTATCAAGAAACAACCTATATAATTCATCAATTTTCATTCCATATATTTTATAGGTTCAAAGATAGTGCAAGCCGAGAGTAAAGCAAAAAAATAAGCTTGTTTATTTTTTTGCTTTACCGAGGCGCCGCCTATCTTGGAGACGTTAGTCTCAAAGATAGGTACAAGCCGAGAGTAACAATATCAAGTACAGTCTCTTGGAGACGTTAGTCTCAAAGATAGTACAAGCCGAGAGTAACAAT
>CAYOGG010000001.1:30781-45655 GCA_964403455.1 uncultured Bacteroidaceae bacterium
AGTACAGTCTCTTGGAGACGTTAGTCTCAAAGATAGTACAAGCCGAGAGTAACAACATCAGGTACAGTCTCTTGGAGACGTTAGTCTCAAAGATAGTACAAGCCGAGAGTAACAATATCAAGTACAGTCTCTTGGAGACGTTAGTCTCAAAGATAGTACAAGCCGAGAGTAACAACATCAAGTACAGTCTCTAATAATAAAACACATCTCAATACTACTCGGTAACAAGCAGGTTGGTCATCTTATTATTAATAGAAAAAGGATACTCCGGATATTCATAAATACTGAATTTAGGCTCTGTAATACCCTCACAATAATTCCATATAGTCCTATACTCATCCGTATTCTCACCCATATCCGCCAATTGTCTAAGGTATGCTGCTACGGATTTATTTTCCACAATATAGACATCTTTTATTCTCTTAATTATGGGGCTGTGACGACGACTGTCATCATGTTCGAACTTAAGGATTCTCTTTCCACTATCCGTTAATCCTACTGTGATAAAGGTCATGCTCTTTCCAATGGCAGGAAGATTGAAAACACTTCTATCCGTACCAGCAAAAAGCAAGTTATTTTCTTTAAGAAAATGCGTAAGACTTTTACCCAAATGTTTCGAGTTACATATCACATCATGCAAGTCTCCAAGTTTATCACTTGGCACTAAACCAAAGATTTTTTCTTCATACTCCTCTTGAATAGATCTACTGTTTGGAGTGAATACCGAATAATTTTCCTGAAATCCTTTAACTGAGAATGTATAATAACATACTACTCCGACGGAATTAAGTACTCTACGCAGTTTAGCTGTATGGCCTCTGCGTGAAGCCGCCACATTGTAAACCAACTGATTTGTAATTGTCCAACCGGCCGACTGAATAGACTCTATAGCTCTCTTAGCTTCAGGTGTCAATTCCAAAGGAGACTGAAAATGTGTCTGGATATAAAATTGGCTTACACCGATCCTAGAAGCCCTCTCCTTAAACTCTCTCAAGATTTCTATTAACTCTTCATTGATTCTAAAAGGTAGATATGCTAATAAACGTGAGCCTAATCTTACTCTTTGCAACTCAGCATATTTTTCTCCATCCGGTCTTTTCTCATTAGCTTTGCGTTTTCTCAGAGCCATTTTAAATACTGCATCCAGAAGCTTGCGTAATGTTGCATTCTGACTCATCAGCGCATCACCGCCGGTTATCAAAATATCTCTTATCTGCGAATCGTCTTCAAAATACTGCATCAGACGACGCAGCTTTTTATCCCAGTTCTCCTTAACTTTAAGAGACTCAAAATCAAAGTTTAGACGCTTACTCTGAAAATCATACATTCTCTGGCAAGATGCACATAATCCTCCGCATGAACGTCCGATGGAATCAGGTATCAGTATAGCAACCTCGGGATAACGACGGTGAATATTGTTGCCGTCCGGTAAAAGCCATCCTGCAGCATTAGGTTTTCCATCCTGAACTACATCCTCCTTTTCCCAAGCCTTAATATCACCGTAGGTATCGACCAATTCCTTAGAATATATAACATAAGATCTGATAGCCGTATCATCATAACCGTCTTTCTCAGTATTTAATAATGATACATAATAAGGCGTGACGAAAAATGGCATACCCTTTTTTCTAGCGGCCATAAGCAGTTTGAATGTTTCATCGGATAAAGAATGTCCCAACAGAGAGTTAAGTTCCGTAGGACTTTTTGCAGCCATAGTCAGATGAAAACGTGAACTGTTCCACCACTCAGAAACCTGTTTATACTTCTCTTCAAAAGTCATATTCTCCGAAAACAAATAGTTTGAGGAAAGAGAATGCCGACCTTCAATTATATGTATCAAACTACGTATTATCCTATCTTTGTTTTTCTGTCTTATAACAATAATTTCTTCATCCAGTCCCGTAGGCCATCTATTCATCTGGCTCTTAACCTTATTACGATCAGGTTTAATCTCAATAGGATTATCCAACATCTTAAACTGATGATATAGATCCAAAAACATATCCGTTGAGAAATCATTCTTTAAATCAGATCTTAAAAAGTGCCAAAGATTTGTAATAGTCAAGATATTAATCTTGTTACCCGTAGAAAATTCATCAATAATAATTCCGTCGTAATCAATCCAGCATAACAATCTTTTTGCAACATTAAAATTACTTTCGCTTGTGACACCATTCAACTTCAACAACACATAAGAACGTAATGAAACTTTAAAATCCGATGCATCACAACTAACATCTGCCATATCAATCAAATAAGGCAGCCCCTTCATAAACAAATTTCGTATCTGATATTCATTAATCATCACGTTATCAATCATTTTCGTGTTTTATCTTTAAATTATTACTGAAAAAAATAGCGATAGATTCGAAAATCGCTTATTTGCAAATATACAAAAAAAATAGCGGCAGGCAAAATACCTACCACTATTAATGTACGACCGAAAGGACTCGAACCTTCACGCTTTAGGCACTAGATCCTAAGTCTAGCGCGTCTACCAATTCCGCCACGGTCGCATCAAAACATATTTGCGGGTGCAAATGTACAAAAATATAATATAAGTTGTTTTGAATTACGTATAAATTCAAAACAACTTACAATTTATTCTATAACAATAATTCCCGGCAATCTTACCATATTGGTTGGAGTCTTCAATTGTTTGGAGTATGATAAAACGGGAAAATACTGTTTTACGTGTAAAAGCGGATATTTTGTATTACAGGAAGACAATAAATCTTCATCCAAATCCGTATCCGAACTGAAATATCTGGCAATTCCCGATTCCACATAAGGACGTTCTTCTATACGATATTCGGAAAGGCCTACAGTTTCGGCGGCAAAGGCAATAGCATCAATAAGGCCTCCTCTCTCATCTGCAAGATTAATACCTATAGCATCTGCACCCGACCATACTCTACCTTGTCCGATAGAATCTACAAAAGACTTTTCAATACTACGTCCCTCAGAAACCAAAGAAACAAAATCATCATATACCTCTTCAATCTGCTTTTGAAAATATCCAATCTCGGATTCATTCAATTTTCTCATTCCCTGCATCATATCAGAATGGCTATTTGTTCCTACTGAAACCATATTTACATGCATCTTATCACGCACAGCATCACCGAAACTCGGTATCAGAGAGAAGCATCCTATCGAACCGGTCAATGTGGAATTATCGGTAAATATCTTATTTGCATTTGCAGAAATCCAATAACCACCGGAAGCGGCATAATCACCGAAACTGACAATAACAGGCTTAACATCTTTAAGTAAATCCAGTTCCCTTTTAATTAGTTCGGAGGCCTGTACACTACCACCCGGTGAGTTAACTCTGAAAACAACGGACTTAATACTATTGTCCTTCCTTATTTTCCTTATCTCTTTCGCAAGATCACTGCCTACTACATCCTCATCCGAACCTTCAGTAACAATCTCTCCGTCAGCATATATCACTGCTATTTTTGCTTTTTTCGGTCCTTTCTTCAACTTTGAAGCATATTTGGAGATATTTACGAATCTAACAAAAGACAAGTCATCACTTGAGAACAACTTACAGATAGAATCTTCCAACTGATCCTTGTACATCAAGTTATCGACCAACCCACGTTCCAATAAAGAATCGGGATTGACCAATTCCAGATTATCAATCCATCCGTTAAGCTGATCTACGGTAAATCCGCGGGAAGTGGCAATATCGGCAGTCCATGAACCCCATATCGAATTAAGAAGTTCCTCATATTGCTTGCGGTTCTCCGGGCTGATATCATTCTTGGTAAACATTTCTCCGGCAGATTTATATTTGCCATGACGGACCAGCTGAACATCAATACCTAATTCGTCAATCAAATCCTTCAAAAAATATTGCATGCTGGATAATCCGGTCAAATAGTTTTCGGTAGTAGGACTTATAACTACATTATTTGCAACAGTGGCCAGATAACAAGTGGCATTGGAGAAATCCTCACTATAAGAAATAATCTTTTTACCAGATTCACGGAATCTCAATAAAGCATTTCTTATCTCCTCCATTTGAGAAATACCCGCATTTATATTGTCAGGAGTCATATAAATAGCTTTAATTGACGGATCGGCAGCTGCAGCATCAATGGCTCTGACATATGAAAGTAAAGAAATCGAATTTGAAGGTCCGATATTTAATGACTGCAAATCGAATGAAAAAGCTCCGTCACTATTTTCCATGACCGGAGACTTAAAATCAATCTTCAATATTTTGCCGGATTCTGCTGTTGATTCAAGAATAATCAACGTAGTAGCCAAAATGACGATAGCACAAGCTATCTTTAAAAAAAAATGTTTCATAGGGAAGTGTATTTATTTTAACTGATTCTTAATATATTCACGCGCAGACTCGATAATCGTATCAATACCACGAATCATATCCGATTCGGTCATATCTACTTTTATATCAGGAGCCACTCCAAATTCTATCTGTTTATTTTCTGCGTCAAGCATAGGTGATGCGGAATATCTCACCGACCATCCGTTAGGTAACATCGAAGACATCGGCATACCGCCTCCACCTCCCGTACTGTCACCCATAACTACAACATTGGGAAATAATTTCATATCACTGACAAATGAATTTGTAGCACTGAAGCAGCTACGATTTGTAAGCACAATAGCTGTTTTTTGCCAACGCAAATGAGACATTGCCGGTTCAATATATCTTTTGGCAGGATCTGAAAATTCCGAATGTCCGGGACCGGTTTTGTGCATCATATACCCAACCATTACCTTATCGTTCGTAAAACGAGCTGCCACTTGTTGAGCTGCTTCTACACTACCTCCTCCATTATCTCTGACATCCAGAATAAGCCCATTACATATAGAAAAATAGGACATGATAGCATCTAAGCTTGATTCGCTCATTTTATCAAAACTTCCAATATACATATAGCCAATATTATCGTCTAAGATTTTGTACTTTAATCCACTTGAAAGGCGATAATCATTTTTTAAATATTTTTTCTGAATATCCGCGGAGAAATTGTCAGGGTAATCCGTATACCAGCTCCAATAACGTCCCACATCGGAGGATGTATATAGATTAACATGCCCATCACGTAATTCCTCAAGCATATCGCAAAGAATCTCAAAAAGCCCCGTTTCACTTGTATTTGGAGTGATACGTCCGGAATATTGTCCATATATGTCATTCCAGTTCAATCCGCACTCTTGAGCCTTATACTCAAAGAAACAATATCGTTCATCCATTATCTGCCATAAGGCCTTAAAATTTCCTTCAGGTGTATTATCGAATGTCATTTCCTGAGAACACGACATTAACCCTAACAGTAATAATAACCGGACAGATATAATTCTAAAGTTTTTCATCGGCCATTGTATTTTATTTCAAATTTATGAACAAAACCGATAGAGAATAATCTTGAGCGCATGTCACTCTCCAGATTACATATATCATAATGATAAAAATCATTCAAATAACTGATACGAAGTTGGTTATTTTTAATCGGAACATCCAATGACAGAATCTGAAAGAATGTAGGACAATTCTGAATTGATGCAAAATGAATTGTCTTTGAATACTGATTAAATTCCGCTATTTCATAATATAACTGTCCGTATTCCGGCGAGAATGTAAGACCGGCAAACGGAACATAAAGATTATAATTTAATGCCAATGGATAACCTCCAAAATTAAAACGGTATATTCCATGAATATTGGCGGCTAATGATATCAGAGCTTTTATCTGTACAGGATTATTTGAATTCTGAAGATTATAAACAGCACCCAATTTCATTACCATTGCCGGTCCTGCAAGTAACGAAAAAGATTTATCACTATAAAACAGATGGTTAAATGCATATCTATAATCGATTGTCCAGGAAATCATCCTTCCATTATTGTATTTATCATCAAAAGCAGATAAATCCGTCCGGAAATAGCTATCGCGATAATTTAAATAGAATGTCTCCTTTCTAGACTTTCTGGCAGTCCATTTGCCGAATCCAATAGTTGTTCCGTAATACTGATTAGGTGACAAATAAGTATCCAAAATATCACTGGAGCCAATGACAAAAGACTTCTGTTGCAGATATTCGTTACCAATGGGCAACGCTCCGACATTATAACTCTGAGCTGACATAGAAATGAAAGCTGAAAGTAAGACAAATAACAGTACAATACTTCTGAATTTAAAATAACTGCAACTGTCCATCATTATTTTTATCTTCAACATCTTCTATCTGATCTTCCTGACTTTTAATTATATCTTCCTGATTATCATCTTCCGGCTCTTCCGGTGTCTTAGTCGGTTCAAGTTCCTTAACACTATCAACTTTATATGTGGTCACCCTGCGACCACGTGCCTTTACACTCTTTACCGCAACAAAATCATCAACTTCCATATCCAATGGTTCTCTGACGCTATCTGCTCCTCCAAAGGTAATCAACAGATGCGGATAATAGGTATCAGTAAGTAATATAAGTTTACTGTTTTTATCATCACCCAATAGGCAAACCCGTTTTGATGACGGATCGAAATTAAATCTTTTTACATACAGAAAACTCTTTTGAGATGCATCAAATAATACCGCCGTCCATATTTTCCCTGAATTATACTTTTCTATTCTTAAGATTCCAGAATCGAAATGACAGTTGGAATCTACCTCCGTAGTATAATATTCACCGTTCTCCATTACAACCAATATCAGATCGTCTTTCTCAAACTCACCGATATATTCACCATGACCGTCGAAATCAAGACGCATAATATCTCTATCGAACCAAACTTTCCTGCCACCCAGGGTTGAAATTCCATGAGACTTCAAAGATATACGAAGTATTTCATTTCGGGTTAACAGATTACCCATAGACTGACGGCCTTTTATACTCAATGTGCTGAAATCCTTGTCAAACATCGGCTTCTTGAGCTTCGGATTAGGTTTCAAAGTAATCTTGATGGACTCAGCCTCGCCATTATGATTAGCGGAAAAATATATAATCTTAGAGTTAGATTTACCCTGAGTAAGATCATATTCCTTATCTCGAGTTAATCCAGTCGCAGCGAATCTCTTCATATAAAAAGCTCCGTTTTTACCGTCCCTATAAACCACATTGTAAATTGTACGATGGTCATTTTTCTTAAACACATCCAAATAAAGAACCCCTTGACCTACAAAAAGTTTATCGGCAACTTTCACTACCTTATATTTTCCATCTCTGTAGAATAATATAACATCATCAATCTCACTGCAGTTAGTTACATATTCATCCTTTTTCAGATCCATTCCGATAAATCCGTCAGCACGGTTTATGAAAAGTTTTTGATTAGCCTCTATTACCTTGGTCGCTATTATCGTATCGAAATTCTTCAATTCAGTACGACGCGGATAATCAACGCCGTATTTATCTTTCAGCATACGGAACCATTTAATAGTAACGCCTACCATATTAGACAATTCCTTATCAATACGGTCAATATCTCCCTTCATCCTTGCTATGGACTCTTCTGCTTTGTCTGTATTGAATTTCAGGATTCGAGCCATCTTTATTTCCATCAAACGGAGTATATCATCTTTAGTTACCTCACGAACAAAAAGAGGATAGTATGGAGTCAAACGTGAATCGATATGCTCACAAGCAGCATCCATGTTAGGAGCTTGCTCAAATTCTTCATCCTTATATATACGCTGCTCAATGAATATCTTCTCTAAAGAAGAAAAATGAAGTTGTTCCATCAGTTCTGCTCTTTCTATTTCCAATTCTCGTTTCAAAAGTTGAAGCGTATTATCAACAGACTTGCGCAAAACAGCACTTACTGTCAGAAAATGAGGTTTCTGATCATCTATCACACAACAATTCGGAGATATGCTGACCTCACAATTCGTAAAAGCATAAAGTGCATCTATAGTCTTATCGGAAGAAACACCCGGAGCAAGTGCTATACGAATCTCCACCTTATCGGCAGTCAGGTTCTCTACTTTTCTTATCTTAATTTTACCCTTTTCTCCGGCCTTAACTATCGATTCGCAAAGAGTCATAACATTTTCGCCATATGGAATCTCGTTGATTACTATAGTCTTATTATCTGCCTCTTTTGTAATTTTAGCTCTTATTCTAACCGCACCGCCGCGCTCTCCGTCATTATATCGTGATACATCAATAGTACCTCCGGTCTGGAAATCCGGGTAAAGATGAAACTCTTCACCCTTAAGATAACTTACAGCGGCATCACACAATTCATTGAAATTATGAGGCAATATTTTACATGAAAGACCTACTGCAATACCTTCTGCACCTTGAGCGAGAAGCAGTGGAAATTTCACAGGTAGAGTGACAGGTTCTCTATTCCTACCGTCATATGAGGCCTTCCATTCTGTTGTCTTTGCGTTAAAAACTGTTTCCAATGCAAATTTTGAAAGGCGGGCCTCAATATATCTGGGAGCTGCAGCTTTATGTCCGGTAAGAATATTTCCCCAGTTACCCTGACATTCTATCAAAAGGTCCTTTTGGCCTAATTGAACCAAAGCATCACCAATAGAAGCATCACCATGAGGATGAAACTGCATAGTATGACCCACTACATTTGCAACCTTGTTAAAACGACCGTCATCCAATCTTTTCATTGAATGGAGAATTCTGCGTTGAACAGGTTTCAAACCATCTGAAAAATGGGGCACTGCACGCTCCAAGATTACATATGAAGCATAATCAAGAAACCACCCTTGATACATTCCGGACAACTGATGTTTGATTGTTCCATCGTTATCTTTGACGGGACGGTACAATGAATGCTCCGTCACCCCGTCTTGAATCAGAGTATCATTTTCAACGATAATATCATCCTGAATTTCATCTTCAGGCATATCCTTATCACCCTTCATTTTTTATTTTATATATCTTTTTTAGACATGCAAATATACAATTTTACTTCAAATACATGGCATATTACCCGTCTCTGTTAAGGTAACCTACTGTTTTTCTTATTTCACCTATCTTAATTGAAGCAAAAACGGCCTAAAACACTACCTTATATAAAGGATAAAATGTACCTTTGCAGTAAAATTACAAAGAACGTTATGGCACAAGAGGATGTATTCAAAAAAATAGTAGCCCACTGTAAAGAGTACGGATTTGTATTCCCATCTAGTGAAATATATGATGGTCTGGGCGCAGTATATGACTACGGTCAGTTGGGTGTTGAGATGAAAAACAACATCAAAACATATTGGTGGCAATCCATGGTGCTGCTTCATGACAACATTGTAGGATTGGATTCGGCAATATTCATGCATCCTACGATTTGGAAAGCTTCAGGTCACGTTGATGCTTTCAATGACCCT
Organism: uncultured Bacteroidaceae bacterium; assembly: GCA_964403455.1. GTDB lineage: Bacteria > Bacteroidota > Bacteroidia > Bacteroidales > Bacteroidaceae > Colenecus. The sequence continues at coordinate 40,112 of CAYOGG010000001.1, forward strand.
CTCATCGACAATCGCGATTCTAAAAAACGTTACCGTGCCGATGTTCTCATTGAAGATCAGATTGCAAAATATGACGAGAAAATCGAAAAGGAAATCGCAAAAGCCGCAAAACACTTCGGAGATTCTTTTAATGAAGAGCAGTATCGTTCTACCAATACCAGGATTATTGAACTAACGAATAGAAAAGAAGCGGTACATGAGCGTTACAAAAATGCGATGAATGCTACCGACTTAAATGAACTCAGACAGATTATCCTAGATGAGGAAATTGTATGTCCCATATCAGGTACCCGTAACTGGACCGATGTACGTCAGTTCAATCTTATGTTCAGCACAGATATGGGCTCCACTTCGGATGGTTCAATGAAAATATATCTCCGTCCGGAAACGGCTCAAGGTATCTTTGTAAACTATCTGAATGTACAGAAGACCGGTCGTATGAAAATACCTTTCGGTATAGCACAGATAGGTAAGGCTTTCCGTAATGAGATTGTTGCTCGTCAGTTTATCTTTCGCATGAGAGAGTTCGAACAGATGGAAATGCAATTCTTCATCAAACCGGGCACTGAGTTGGACTGGTTCAAGCAGTGGAAAGCTGCCCGTATGAAATGGCATCAGGCATTGGGATTCGGAGCAGACAAGTATCGTTTCCATGATCATGATAAACTTGCACATTACGCAAATGCCGCTACCGATATTGAATTCCAAATGCCTTTCGGATTCAAAGAGGTAGAGGGTATACACTCACGTACCAATTTCGACTTGTCACAACATGAGAAATTCAGTGGAAAGAGCATAAAGTACTTTGATCCTGAGACCAACGAGAGCTATACTCCATTCGTTATCGAGACATCTATAGGTGTAGACCGTATGTTTCTTAGCATAATGTGTGCTTCGTTTGAGGAACAGCAATTGGATGGTGGAGAAAGTCGCATAGTACTTCATCTACCGGCTGCACTCGCTCCTATAAAACTTGCAATATTACCTTTAATAAAGAAAGACGGGCTTCCTGAACTAGCTCACTCAATTCAGAACGATTTGAAATTCCACTTCAATTGTCAGTATGACGAAAAAGACTCAATCGGTAAGCGTTATCGTCGTCAGGATGCAATTGGAACTCCATACTGCATAACGGTTGATCACCAATCACTCGAAGACGGTACCGTTACAATGCGTGACCGCGATACGATGAAACAGGAACGCGTAGCTATTGCTGACCTTAATTCCATATTGGCAGATAAAGTATCAATAACAAGTGTCTTGAAGACTCTTTAATATACAGAATATGAAAAGATTATTTATTATACTGTTCAGCAGCCTGTTTGCAATAATTACCGTACCGGTTTTATTCACAGGTTGTTCAGAGACCGAAGAATCGGGTGAATTCGATAATTGGCAGGCCAGAAACGACAGTTATATAAATTCATTGTCCGAATCTATTGACAAAAATATAAAACCCGCGAATGCAGTTGAAGGACAAGTGTTTAGAATCCTTTCATACAAACTGAATGATACTATTCAATGGAGTGCCGACAAATATGTATATTGCAAAGTAATAAAGAGAGGTACCGGAACTGAGATTCCTAATTATACGGATAGCATTCGTATTAACTTTCGTGGCCATCTCATCCCTACCGAAAATTATACTAAAGGCTATGTTTTCGACCAATCGTATAAAACCGATACTATTACACCTTCTGTAAATGTACCAAAATCGTACCTGCTTTCAGGTCTTGTTGAAGGAATGATTTCAGCTATTCAATACATGACAGTAGGCGATATTTGGGAGATAACAATACCTTATGGACTTGGTTATGGAGAGAGCACTAAAAGCTCTATCCCGGCCTATTCCACATTAATATTCAATGTCAACCTGACTGAGACAGCCATGGCGGGTACGTCACTTTCTCCACGTTAACTGACATATCATTATACCAAACAAAAACTGATTGACAATGGCAAAAATCAAAGGTGCAATCGCAGTTGACAACGAACGCTGCAAAGGCTGTGAGCTTTGTGTTTATACTTGTGCACAGCAAGTGATAGGAATGTCGTCAGCCGTAAACAGCAAAGGATACCATTACTCATATATGGTTAATCCTGAAGCTTGTACAGGCTGTACAAACTGCGCAGTTATCTGCCCAGACGGAGTTATATCCGTTTATCGTGTAAAAGTAGAAGAATAACTATGAAAAAAGAAGTAAAATTAATGAAGGGCAATGAAGCCATCGCTGAAGCCGCAATACGTGCCGGAGCAGATGCTTTCTACGGCTATCCTATTACTCCACAAACCGAGGTCATGGAGTATTTAATGGAGGTCGATGCCTATGACCGTACCGGAATGGTTGTATTACAAGCTGAGAGTGAAGTATCAGCCATAAATATGGTTTACGGAGCAGCAGCCACCGGACATCGCGTGCTGACATCATCGTCCAGTCCCGGTGTAAGTCTGATGAGTGAGGGAATATCATACATAGCAGGAGCAGAACTGCCATGTTTGTTAATAAATGTATCACGTGGAGGTCCGGGTCTTGGAACCATCCAGCCAAGTCAGGCTGACTATTTTCAGACTGTTAAGGGAGGTGGCCATGGTGATTATAAACTGCTGACTCTCGCACCTTCTTCAGTACAGGAGATGGCCGATTTCATTGCTGAGGGTTTTGATCTGGCATTTAAGTATCGTAACCCTGTAATGATATTAACGGACGGCGCACTGGGACAGATGATGGAAAAAATATCTCTTCCTGAACAGCGGCCACGTATGACTGAATATCCGGATTGGGCGACTAACGGTACTCCGGAAGGAAAAGAACGCAGATATATAACATCACTGAATCTGCTTCCACAGCAGCATGAATTGGTCAACCAACGTTTGCAGGCCAAATATAGGGAGATGGAAGCAAATGAAGTACGTTATGAAACTATACAGTGCGAAGATGCCGAATATATAATCGTGGCATTCGGTATCATAGCGCGTATCGCACAAAAAAGCATAGAATTGTTACGTGCCAAGGGTCATAAGATCGGTCTGTTCCGTCCTATTTCTCTTTATCCTTTCCCAATGAAAGAGATTACATCATTGGCATCGGAAGAACGCATCAAAGGTCTTATATCAGTTGAGCTCAATGCAGGACAGATGGTAGAAGACATACGTCTTGCAGTTGAAGGAAGAAAGCCTGTAGGATTCTTCGGTCGTTTGGGAGGAATGGTTCCTACACCTGAAGAAATCGAAAATGAAATATACAGACAGTTCAATATTAAATAAGATGACAGAAATGGAAGCAAAAGATATAATAAAGCCGGAGAATCTGGTATATAAAAAGAGCCGTCTTATGTCGGACACTACCTTCAATTTTTGTCCGGGTTGCGGTCATGGCGTTGTAGTTCGAACAATTGCCGAAGTAATTGAAGAGATGGGTATCGAACAAGATGTTATTGGTATCTCACCTGTTGGCTGTTCAGTTTTTTTGTATGACTTCTATAATTTTGATGTAGTTGAGGCTGCTCATGGTCGTGCTTGTGCAGTTGCTACAGGTATAAAACGTATTCAACCTGACAAATTTGTGTTTACATATCAAGGTGACGGTGACTTAGCGGCTATCGGAACAGGAGAAACCATGCATGCTTGTAATCGCGGTGAGAATATTGTCATCGTTTTTATTAACAACGGAATCTACGGAATGACAGGAGGTCAAATGGCCCCTACCACATTGGAAGGTATGAAGACCACAACATGTCCAAGAGGTCGTGATGTAAAGACAATGGGATATCCGCTAAATATAACACCATTGCTGGCTCAGTTAGATGGTGTACATTACGTGACACGTCAGGCTGTTCACACGCCGGCAAATGTAAGAAAAATGAAGAAGGCATTACGTCAAGCCTTTGAAAATCAGCGAGAAAAAAAGGGTACATCTATTGTTGAGGTAGTATCCAATTGCAACTCCGGTTGGGGACTCACTCCAAAGGCAGCTAACGACTGGATGGTTGAGAATATGTTCAAGAAGTATCCTTTGGGAGATATGAAAGTTGACGGAAAGATTGTAATGGATTTGAATCTTCCCAGATAAAAAAGTAAAGATATGACAGAAGAAATCATAATAGCAGGTTTCGGAGGACAGGGAGTACTGTCTATGGGTAAGATAATTGCCTACTCCGGTTTGATGCAAGGTCTAGAAGTATCTTGGATGCCGTCATACGGTCCTGAAATCCGTGGTGGCACAGCAAATGTGACTGTAATAGTAAGCGACAGCAGAATCAGTTCGCCTATCCTGCAGAAGTTCAGTACCGCAATAATACTTAACCAACAGTCAATGGATAAATTCGAGTCTATGGTAAAACCGGGTGGTGCTCTGATATATACTCCGGGTACTATCACACGCAAACCTACACGTACTGACATAACCATCTACCCAATCAAAGCCATTGAAGAAGCTGCGAAGATAAATGCAACGAAAGTAGCGAATATGTTCCTGCTTGGCGCATTCATGAAGATTCGTCCTATACTTAAGGTAGAATTTGTGATGGAAGGTATCAAACACTCGGTATCCGAACGAAACTTGAAATACCTGCCGCTAAACGAACAAGCAATACGCTTGGGAATGGAACTGGTAAAATAAAAGCCCGGTCATCCAAATATAACTTAAAAGAGAATGTTCGCACATTCTCTTTTTTTACGTAATACTTGTAGAATATTTTATTAGTTGGAAATAATCAAATGGATTCTATTTGATTTGGTACGGGCACCGAGCCATCTACGAATCATCGATGTATCAGGTGTCTCATTAGGCAGAATATTTAAAATGCAGAAATAAGATGTATCTACGGGAGTTCCTGAATTATCAAAGCCGACATGCTTGGACAATGATATACTACGGATATCCGGTACAAATACGCTTAACTCTCTTGAAATATCGGAAACAGCCAAAGTATCAATAGTTTTAATTGATGCCAATTCTCCCTTTAATACATTAATCTGTCTGTCCTTTTCTTTGATGATATCTACATAACTCATCTGTAACAATGACAAATCCACATTCTCATCCTTCGATGTTTGACGAACTACCAAATTAGTATTTTTCAGAAAATACGGGGCCACCTGCATCTGATTTTTCAGATTGGCAATCACATCCTCATTGAGTGCTTCACCTACTAAACGTACTTCAATAATTGCCGGGGTACGACGATTCTTATATTGTATACTTTGGTCTATTACTATCGTATTCTCAAACTTAAATGCATTATTTATAAAATTATTGGCATTGCTGATAAAGGAAGAGCGCTGAAATATATTAACGGCAATAAGTACACTCGGAGTCGTCACAACAATTATCAATACTATCATCCATTTACGCCATCTTTTTTCTTTAGCCTTGTCTAGTAAAACTACCTTGTCATATTTAAGCAACAACGTTACAATATAACTCGCCAAAGCTATAAAAACAGAATTCATAAGGAACAGATATAAGGCACCTGCCATATATTTTATCTGCATGGTAGCAATGCCATATCCAACAGTACAGAGAGGTGGCATAAGAGCTGTAG
>CAYOGG010000002.1:0-36651 GCA_964403455.1 uncultured Bacteroidaceae bacterium
TGGGTATAATTGGTGGTGCGGATGGTCCTACATCAATATTCACTACCATTAAATTAGCTCCACATCTTTTAGGTCCAATTGCTATTGCTGCTTATTCATATATGGCTCTCGTTCCGGTTATCATACCTATGGTTGTGAAACTTTGGTGCAGTGAGAAGGAGTTGAAGATTAATATGAAAGAGCAGGAGAAGCTTGCCGGAAAACCTGTGGAGATCAAGAATATGAGATTATTAAAAATCCTATTCCCGATAGTAGTTACTACTATGGTTGCTGTTTTGGTTCCAACATCGGTTCCATTGGTTGGTATGTTGATGTTCGGTAATCTTATTAAGGAGATAGGTAGTGATACATCTCGTCTGTTTGATGCTGCCAGCAATAGTATTATGAATGCTGCTACAGTATTCTTGGGACTCTGTGTCGGTGCTACAATGACGGTTGATGCTTTTCTTAACTGGACTACCTTAGGTATTTTGGCAGGTGGATTCTTGGCCTTCTGCCTTTCTATCTCCGGTGGTATCTTCCTTGTAAAACTGTTTAATCTATTCAGTAAGCAGAAGATCAATCCTCTGATTGGTGCAACGGGTTTGAGTGCGGTTCCAATGGCTTCACGTGTAGCCAATGAGATTGCACTTAAGTATGATTCAAAAAACTATTTGCTGAATTACTGTATGGCAAGTAATATATCAGGTGTTATCGGATCGGCTGTTGCTGCCGGTATACTGATTTCTTTCCTGTCATAGTATTAAAGGTATTATATAGTAAAAAATGAACCCCGAAAGTCCAATAAAACTTTCGGGGTTCATTTTTTACTTTCTTATTAAAGATAATTGCCTATCATGATGGAGATTATTCCGATAGGAGCAATGTATCTGACTAATAGATAAATAGACTTCAGTACCCACTTTGGAGTATTACTTTTTCCGTTATTGCCCAGTTCTGACATATAGTCCTCCTTTTTCATGCGCCATCCGGCAAATAGTACCATTAGCAGTCCTCCGCCTGCCATAAGAACGTTTGAGGATAGCTTGTCGAAGAAATCGAATATATTGGAACCTAATATGTGCACATCTGCTAATACACCTTGTGACAAAGAGCAGAAGGTACCAAGTACTGCACATAAAAAGAAGACTATTATTACTGATGCAATTCTGCTTCTTTTCCATTCTTCCTTGACAAAAGCAACAATGGTTTCCATTAGTGAGATGGACGATGTTATGGCGGCAAGCAATAGTGATATAAAGAATAATATGGCAACCAGGCTACCAAGCGGCATCTCACGGAATACACCGGGTAAAGTGATGAAGACCAAGCCGGGGCCGGCATTTATTTCAGGAGTGGACCCGTTCATTTGAGCTATTGCGAATACTGCCGGTATAATGGCAATCCCGGCTAATAGAGCGAAGGTGGTATCAAACAAGGCAGTATAAGATGATGCTTTAACTATGTTCTCATCGTCATTTACATATGAACCGTATGTTAACATTGTGCCACAACCAATACTTAGTGAGAAGAATGCTTGTCCTAATGCTGCTAATATAACCTGACCATTTATTTTTGAAGCGTCTGGAACAAAGAGATATTTCAGTCCTTCTGATGATCCCGGTAAAGTAACGGAACGAATGGCTATAAGAATAATCAAAAAGAAAAGTAATGTCATCATTACTTTTGAGAACTTTTCAATTCCTTTTGATACTCCGAATAATAGAACTATACCTGTTAAGGCAAGAAATATGTATGTAAAGGTGATAGGAGAATATGTGGAGCTGATAAACTCGGTGAATGTTTTGCTATAAACTGTATCATTTGATATTAGTTGAAGTGTTGCCGAATCAATAAAGTATTTTACTGACCATCCTCCTACTACACAGTAGAAAGATAGTACGCATACGGCAGCACATACGGCCAAAAAACCTATGAAATTCCATTTGTTTGAACCGGATATTCTTCCAAAGGCTCTGAATGCATTGCTATGACTTCTTCTTCCAATCAAGAATTCCGACATCAGTACCGGTAGACATATGAACGTCAGTAGTACCAGATATATTATGATAAATACGGCTCCGCCGTTTTGTCCGACTAAATATGGGAATCTCCACATGTTCCCAAGCCCGATAGCCGAACCGGCAAATGCCATGACTGCTCCAAATCTACTTCCGAATAGTTCTCTTTTTTCCGCCTTTATCATAAATCAATTAATCAATTTATTAGAATCTGATTATTTATTAGGTATTTCCAATATTGCCTTATATGCCGGTTTTGGAGTTTTATCCCTATAAAATAAGAGTGGGTAGTTTGTCCTATTCGGAATGGGGTAACCGTTCTTCCAGGACATCCCATCATGCAGTCCCCAGAAGGTAACACGGTCTATCTTGTCGCGTTTATCGTAAAAAATCTGCATTAACTCTTTGTATCTGGCAGTCTGTTGGTTTTCAACTTCTTTGGGAAGTCCATCCTTGTATGGGTCCAAGAATGTCTCGAATTCCTCCAATTGGAATTGAGGCTCTTGTAACGATTTACCTATTATTTGACCTTCTTTTGTTAAAGGTAGTACGTCAATGTCCAATTCAGTAATCATTACTTTTACACCCAATGCAGCGAATGTGTCAATGGCAGCCTTGACGTATTCGTTCTTTGGGAAGTTCAGCCCCCAATGTCCTTGTATTCCAACACCGTCTATTCTTATACCTTCTTTCTGTAGCATTCTGATCATTCTGGCTATACCATCCCTTTTTGTGGGACGCCAAGCATTGAAGTCGTTATAATATAGTTCCGTACCGGGAGCATATTTTTCAGCAAACCCGAAAGCTAATTTTACAACTTCATCGCCGTTGCCGTTAAAACTGTTTACCCATGTAGTAGGTCTGTATGAACCATTGTTGTCGATGATCTCATTTACAACATCCCATGCATCAACTTTTCCTGAGAAGTGGCCGGCTACAGTTTCAATGTAACTGCGCATTTGTTCTACCATCTCATCATGGTTTTTAGCTGTTCCATCATTATTATTGAAGAAAAAATCAGGAGTTTGGTTATGCCAAACCAATGTATGTCCGATAATAAACATTCCATTATCTTTTCCGAACTTTATGAATTGATCCGCCGCATTGAAATTCCAAACATCAGGTCTTGGATGTAAAACCTCGGCCTTCATGTCGTTTTCGGATGTTATGGAGTTAAATTCATTTATAATGATTTTCTGTGATGCGGCATCGCGTCCGTTGACGATGGATGAGTTTACAGCACATCCTATCTTAAAGGCTTTTGAATAAGCATCTTTTAGATTCTGTCCTGTGATAGACAATCCGAAACATGTAGTCAGGCATAAAAATACGATAACTCTATTCATATTGGTTTAATTTGTTAGTTTTGCAAATATACGTTATTTCATCAGAATCATTTCTTTTTTATATAGATGAATATTAATTGGCCCTTAGGACTGCGACTGTAAGGAGTATGCATAGTCTTTCCGAAGGAAAGTCATAAGGTTAAATCTTCACCCACAAGAAAAGCTGTCCAAAAGGACAGCTTTTCTTGTGGGTGAAGATGGATTCGAACCACCGAAGTCGAAAGACAGCAGATTTACAGTCTGCCCCATTTGGCCGCTCTGGAATTCACCCTTGAAACGGCAATACGCTTATTTTGAAGTCAAACGTATTATATAATTCTCAATATCTGTAGCTTCATTGGAAGCAGGATATTCGATTTTGATTCGATTGTACAGTTTTAAAGCTTGTTCAGGTTTCTCCATTGACTCATAAATGAGACCGGCCTGGAACAGATAATAAGGTGTGAGCAAATTATTATCAGCTTTTTTTGCTGCTTTTAGAAAGGTTGAAGCGGCTTTGTCTGGCTGATCCATTGATGCGTAGCAATCGGCAAGAGCCCCAAGGATAGAAGGACCGGCCATCTGATCATTACCTTTGAATTTGGACAGATATTTGACGGCTACTTCAAAGCTATCCAACTGTGCACAACACAGACCTGCATAAGCATTAGCCAATTTTCCTGCTTTAGTATTTCCGTATTCTTTTGCAATCTGCTCGAAGCCGATATAATCTGCTGCGTCGCCTTTAAGTGCAGTTTCAAAATCTCCATTCATAAAGTAGTTCTCACCTGGGAAGAGAGCTTCAGATGCTTTTACCTCACGTGGTCCAACAATCTTTGCTTTATAGTACATACCACCCGCAATGATAACTATGATTGCGATTAGTACACCCAACATTGTCTTCTTATTCTTTTCGAAGAACTCTTCTGAATGTGTTAGGACATCCTCAAGGTTGCCCTGCTTTTCCTGACTTGCAGGTTTTACTTCTTTCTTTGCCATATCAGCTATAGAATATACGTTTTTTAGCGGTTGCAAAAATAGTCATTTTTTTATCAGTTGCCTCATTTTATAAGAAAAAATCCTCGAATAATCGGAAAAGAGGGACTAACTTCGCGAAGTAATTTTTTTAGCTTTGCAATTAGATCGTATTTTTATATCGGATTATAGGAATTTGCAACAAGCGGATCTTTGTTTTTCACCGAAAATGAACTGTTTTGTAGGTCATAATGGTATGGGAAAGACAAATCTGCTTGATGCCATATATTATTTATCATTCTGTAAAAGTTCTCTATGCTCTATGGACTCACAGATGATTCGTCATGGAGCTGAAGGATTTCAACTTCAGGGTTATTATTCGATGAATGATGAAATGAGTGCAATTATCAGTTGCATTACTAAATCTAAAGGGAAAAAACTGATTAAAAGAGATAGAAAGGAGTATCAGCGCTTTTCGGATCATATCGGCTATATTCCGCTGGTTTTGATTTCACCGTTGGATTATGATTTGATTTCTGGTGGAAGTGATGAAAGGAGGCGTTTTATGGATATGGTGATATCTCAATATGATAAGGATTATCTTAATCGGCTTATTTCATATGGTAAGGCTCTTCAACAACGTAATATTCTTTTGAAGCAGGAGTCTATGCCTGATGATGAACTTTTTCTGATGTGGGAACAGAAGATTGCTGATTGCGGTAATATTATTTATGAGAAAAGAAGAGCCTTCTTAGATAGATTGATTCCTTATTTTCAGTCTTTATATTCTGATATAGGCCATGCATCGGAATCTGTTTCACTATATTATAACTCACACGTGAGTAGGGGCAGTCTTTTGAAGCAACTGCGTGAAGGTAGGTCACTAGACCGTGCCACCGGATATACCCTGCATGGTGTTCATAAAGATGAACTGGAGATGATGCTTGGCGAATACCCCATTAAACGTGAAGGTTCACAGGGTCAGAACAAGAGCTATCTTACAGCACTGAAACTGGCTCAGTATCTTATGCTTGTCGATGTCTGCGAAGGTAAAAAACCTATTCTGCTTCTTGATGATATATTTGATAAGTTGGATGCTTTGCGTGTAGAAAAGATTTTGAAACTTGTTTCTGATGATAGATTCGGACAGATTTTTATCACAGATGTGAATAGGGATCATCTGAATGGTATATTGTCAGGAATAGGTTGTGATTATAAGGTGTTTGATATTAAAGATGGAACGGTACAATGAAAAAGACCAATACTGAGAGTATCAGGGACGTCATGTATCAATTCCTAAGAGAAAACGGTCTGGAGATGCCCTTGAATGAATTCCGTATTATTCAAGCCTGGAATGATGTGTTGGGAGATGCTATATCCCGCAATACAAAGGATTTGTGCATATATAACCAAGTCCTGTTTGTTACAATAGAATCTTCAGCTTTGAAGAATGAATTGCTTATGCGAAGGACCGGTTTAATCAAAATCCTCAATGAACGCGTTGGCGCTCAGGTTATCACCAAAATAATATTTAAATAGGACTATTAGATAGGGCTATTTGAGAAAGATTCTATAGCTTTCTTTACCGTATTATCATCACGGTTGATGAAACGTATATATTCTTGCATATCCAGCGCATTATAGATAATGTTTGCATAAAGAAGAATTCTTAATTGTTTAATTGCTTCGGAGGAAGTCTTACTATCGCGTTTCACTCCATTATCCGATGCGTAGTTGATGAAATTATTAAATGCATTCTGCTTATCTAAATATGAAACGATTTCATCTGCTTTTTCGAATTTTGAGAATTCATTTCTACGACTGTCAACATATCTGAATGCATATTTGTTAACTAAACTTTTTCTTACAATAGATGCGTAGTATTCCGAGTAGGCGATAGTATCTTGAGGTACAAAGAAGTCCGGCATGATACCTCCACCTCCATATACGGTACGTCCTCCCTTTGTCTTGAAGATTTCATTTTCATTTAGTTTGACACTATCGGCAGAAAAGAATTCTCCGTGTTCATATCTCTTTACTATATCCATGGCGTAGTCTTCATCGCTACTGCCGTACGGTTTCTGAATGCAACGTCCGGAAGGTGTGTAGTAACGGGCTATAGTGAGTCTTATACTTGATCCGTCTGTAAACTCAATAGGTTCTTGGACAAGTCCTTTACCGAAAGAACGACGTCCTACAACAATTCCTCTATCATTGTCCTGAATAGCTCCAGTGAATATCTCACTTGCAGAGGCTGTACTTTCATCTATCAAGATGACAAGTGGTAATTGCATATAACGTCCGCGACCATTTGCGTATTGAGCAGAATAAGGGCTATGTACACCTTGGGTATAAACAATCATTTCACCTTTGGGCAGAAACTCATTTACCATTTGAATGACTGCGCCTAAATAACCGCCGGTATTGCCACGGAGATCTACGATAAGTTTTTTCATACCTTCCTTGCTTAGCTTAGCCAGGCCGGTCATCATCTCAGAGTATGTGGTTTCTCCGAATTTATTGATTACTATATAACCTATCTCCTTATTCATCATATATGCTGCATCAACACTTTTAACCGGTATCTCTCCGCGTTCTATTGTGAAGTCAATAAGGTTCTTATCACCATTCCTTAATACGCTTATCTTTACGTCCGTACCGCTTGGACCCTTTAGGTTCTTGACAACATCTTCGCTTTTGATATGTTTTCCGGTAAAGAGAGAATCGTTGATCTTTATGATTCTATCGCCGGCCAATACTCCGACTTTCTTTGAAGGACCGCCATTTATTACACTATTGACACGTATGGTATCTTCCTGAATTGAGAATTGAACGCCGATTCCTGAGAAACTTCCATGTAATTCATTGTTACTCTCTTGAGTCTCTTCGGCAGGATAGTAAGCAGAATGGGGATCCAACTCGCTTAGAACCATGGGTAGCACATTGTTTACTAAAGAGTCAACATTAACGGAGTCGACATAATTTTTATCTATGGCATTCAAAAGAGCGCTGACTTTATTACCTTTCCCGATAGTCCTGAGAGCATATTCTATTTGAACATTTTGTTTTTTCCATAGGTACAACATGATTTCACTGCCTATGAATATACCAATAACAATCCATATTATTGCATATAAAACTTTTTTGAATGTTGGTTTCATTTGAATATTACGATATTATGCATTTATATCTAAATATACGACTTCTATTCCCGCTTTTCTCAAAAGGTCTATTCCGTCGGTCAAGCGGTATTGTTCTGTATAAACTACTCTCTTTATGCCTGATTGAATAATAAGTTTTGCACATTCGATGCACGGAGATGACGTTACATAAAGTGTCGCTCCATCGCTGCTGTTGTTGGAACGTGCCAATTTCGTTATTGCATTGGCTTCTGCATGTAGAACATATGGTTTGGATATATTGTTTTCATCCTCACATTTATTTTCGAATCCGGTAGGAGTGCCGTTATAACCATCGGATATGATCATTTTGTCTTTTACTACCAAGGCTCCGACCTGACGTCTCTTGCAATATGAGTTTTCAGCCCAGATCAATGCCATACGTGCGTATCTTTTGTCTAAATCGGTTTGCTTATTATTATTATTATCCATATTGTCAACAATCTGTCTTTTAGATGTATAATTTTTCTAAGGCAGGTATTATTATTGCTTTACGCCTCAGTTCTACTTTTCCTTCTTTATTCAATCCGTTTAATTCTCTTGATATATTGATTCTTGTCGTGTCTAATAATGTGGCAAAATCGTTCATCTTGATTTGTAAATGTTTTTCTCCTGTCGGTATCTCCGATAGACCTTGAACGAATCTTGTCATTCGTTCCGGTAGAGAGAACTCTTTCCTGTTCCAAATGAACTTATCCAAATATTGAGCTCTACTACTCAGCATGTTTAGATGATTCATTCTACATATATTGTATTTATGGAATTCGGAATAAACATACTGTTTGTTTATTCTCAGAATACTTATATTGGAAAAGGAAGAGTAACTGCGTGCATATTTTGTCGATATGCCAAACATTGAATACGGTTCGAGTAAATATGGTGCATCAATTACTTCCTCAAATGTAAAATGACCCTCTTCAGAATATCTGGAGCTTATTATTTTACCGCTTAATAGAAATACAAAACTATTGCATTCTTCTCCTGAGGATATAATACTTGTACCTTCCTCGTATCTGCAGAATTCCAATTTTACCTTTTGCAGTATGTTGTTGAAGTCATCCTCCGTAATTCCCCTAAAGAGGGGCAGCTGAAGGAGCGTATCGTACATAGAATAATCCATCTCTATTGTTATTTGTTACAAAGTTAGTTATTATGAGAATAAACGGGGTTTCAGGCTATGACTTTTTTTGTTTTTCAAAGAAGTATTTTGAGAAATATTGATTCCTGAAGTTGAAAAATACTGATTTTATTTTGTGATAGACATATATAATACATATATTTGGACAAAATTATAATAGCGAAGTTATGAAAGAATTAAAAGGTTCTAAGACTGAAGCAAATCTTCAGGCTGCGTTTGCAGGAGAGTCTCAGGCTCGTAATAAATACACCTATTTTGCATCACAAGCAAAAAAAGAGGGATACACACAAATATCTTCGATTTTTGAAGAGACAGCCAACAATGAAAAGGAACATGCCAAAATTTGGTTTAAACTTCTGAAGGGTATAGGTTCTACCGTAGAAAACCTTAAGGTCGCTGCCGAAGGTGAATACTATGAGTGGACAGATATGTATGTAGGTTTTGCCAAAGATGCCGAAGAAGAAGGCTTTACCGATATTGCAAGATTATTTCGTGGCGTAGCTGCAATAGAAAAAGTACATGAAGAGAGATATCGTACTCTTTTAGATAATGTAATTAACAATAGAATATTCATTAAGGAAGATGTTGTAATTTGGCAATGCAGTAACTGCGGTCATATTGTAATAGGTAAGCAAGCTCCGGAGGAATGTCCGGTTTGTTCGCATCCCAGAGCTTATTTTCAGGTTAAAGATGAAACATACAAATAATTTATAGAATGGAAACATTTGCAACTTTAGACGGCCTGCTCAAAGCATTTTGGATTATTGCAGGAGCATCCAGTTTGGTTTTTATTATTCAGACTATTATGACTTTTATCGGTCTGGGAACTGATTCCGATTTCGATACCGGAGCTGAAGGACTTGATGATGGTGGCTTCAATGGAGTTTTCTCCTTCCGTAATTTAGTGAATTTTCTTTTGGGTTATGGATGGACAGGTGTTGTTTTGTTTGATGATATTAATTCAAGTGTTATTTTGCAATTAGTTGCTATCGGAGTAGGATTCCTGTTTGTGATAGCTTTTCTTTTGATGTTCAAACAGATGATGAAACTGTCACATGACGGTACTTTTAAATTTAATGAGACTGTAGGAATTATTGCAGATGTATATTTGCGCATTCCTGCCAATCGTAAAGGGAAGGGTAAGGTCCAACTTAGCGTACGTGGTTCCGTTCATGAGATAGATGCTATTACGGATGATTCGGAGGAGATTCCTACCGGAGCTAATGCCAAAGTAATTAAGGTTATAGGAGATGATGTGGTACTGGTTTCAAAAACATTTTAACAAAAATAATTAATGGATATTACAGTTCTAATTGTGATTGCGGTAGTATTGCTTTTTATACTATTCGCTACAATCATTCGCAGGTACAGACGTTGTCCGTCTGACAAAATTTTAGTTGTTTATGGAAAGACCGGAGGCGGTTCTGCCAAGTGTATTCACGGTGGTGGTAAGTTTGTATGGCCTGTTATTCAGGATTATGCATACTTGAGTCTTACACCTATTTCTATTGATGCCAATCTGACTAATGCTTTGAGCCGTCAGAATATTCGTGTTGATGTGCCTTGCCGTTTTACGGTAGGTATCTCAACAGAGTCGGATAGTATGAATAATGCCGCTGAACGTCTGTTAGGATTATCCGCAGATGAGATTCAAGAGTTGGCTCGCGATATATTGTTCGGTCAGCTTCGTTTGGTAATTGCTACCATGACGATTGAGGAGATTAACTCCGATCGTGATACGTTTTTGGATAAAATCTCTACTAATGTAGAGGTGGAGCTTAAGAAGATAGGTCTTCGTCTCATCAACGTCAACGTTACCGATATTAAGGATGAGTCAGGCTATATTCAGGCTTTAGGTAAGGAGGCTGCAGCTAAGGCAATAAATGAGGCAAAAGTCAGTGTTGCCGAACAAGATAGAAACGGTGAAATCGGTAAGGCAGAAGCAGTTAGAGAGACTCGTATCCGTACTTCACAAGCTAATGCCGTGGCGGTTCAAGGAGAAAATAATGCTAAGGTGGATATAGCCAACTCTGATGCTTTTCGTCGTGAGAAGGAGGCTGAAGCTCTTCGTTTAGCCGTTACCGCTGAGAAGGTGCAGCAGGCTAAGGCTCTTCAGGATTCTTATGTTGCTGAGCGTGATGCCGAGTTGGCTCGTGCCGATCGTGAACGTTCTACACAACAGGCAAATATTTTGGTTTCTCAGGAGATAGATAAGCAGCGTGTAATTATAGCAGCTCAGGCTGAAGCTGAGAAATTGAGGGTTAATGCAAAAGGTGAGGCTGATGCCATATTTGCAAAGATGGAAGCAGAAGCAAAGGGTTATTATGAGATACTTACCAAGCAGGCTGCAGGTTATGAGAAGATGGTTGAGGCTGCAGGTGGCGATGCTTCCAAGGCATTCATGTTGTTGCTGTCGGAGAAGATGCCTGAATTGATTAAGACTCAGGTTGAGGCTATCAAGGGTGTTAATATTGACCATGTTACTGTTTGGGATTCCGGTAACGGTACCGGAAAAGATGGAAAAGGTTCTACCGCCAATTTTTTGAGCGGACTGATGAAGTCTATTCCCCCAATGTCTGATTTGTTTAACCTGGCTGGTTTGGATCTTCCTGATTATTTAGCCAAGAAGAAGGATGATACAGTTTCTCCTTCTCCTATAGAGGCTGAAGAGATTTCTACGGAAGAAAAGTAAGCTAATAAATAACTGAACTTTAAGAGCGTTCGAAAATTACTTTCGGACGCTCTTTTTTAATTTATTAAACGATTATATATACAGGCATATTTAGCCATTATGTATTATAATGAGGTTATGCATACGATTAATTGTAATAATATAAGCCATATATGTTTTATTTGTTAATGTAAAGTCAAATTATTGACAATTCAGACCATTTTTATTAAAGATAATGACTAAATTGCGCGGATTTTAGTCCAAATAATGAATTAGAGTCAATTTACTAACTTAATCTGTTTAACTACAGAAAATTAATTATTTAATATTTTACTATTATTCTTGTTATGAGAAAAGTATTAATCTTTTTTGTCGCAATATTTGCGTTCGTTGTTATGGCAAATGGCGATGAGAGTAAGGATTATAAGTATCCTTTCCAGAACCCGAAATTATCAAATGATGAGAGAGTGGATAATCTTATGTCCCTCCTTACTCCTGAAGAGAAAATCGGATTGATTATGAATAAGTCTATTTCAGTTGATAGGCTTGGTATTCCTTCTTACAATTGGTGGAGTGAGGCTTGTCATGGTGTTCGTCAGGGTGGATATACAGTATATCCTCAGCCAATCGGCATGGCAGCTTCTTTTGATCCGCAGATGATGTATGATGTGTTCTCAACAGTATCTGATGAGGCTCGTGCCAACTGGAATAGGTCAAATCATGATATTTTTAATGTACAGATGGGTGCAAACTATGTTCCCGGCAATCCCGAGTTGACTTTTTGGTGCCCGAATGTCAATATATTCCGTGATCCAAGATGGGGACGGGGTCAAGAGACTTGTGGCGAAGATCCATATTTGATGGCTGTTATGGGTGTGCAGACTGTTAAAGGTATGCAGGGCAATGATAAGAAATATTATAAGACTCACGCTTGCGCTAAACACTATGCCGTTCATAGCGGTCCTGAGCCTCAACGTCACAAATTTGATGTGACAGTATCCATGAGGGATCTGTGGGAAACATATTTGCCGGCTTTTGAAGCTTTGGTTGTAGAGGGTAATGTTCAGGAAGTAATGTGTGCATATCAGCGTTATGAGGGTGTTCCTTGTTGTGCAAGTGATCGTCTTCTTACCGACATCCTACGCAATAAGTGGGGATATAAGTCCTTGGTGGTTACAGACTGCGATGCCGTAAACAATTTCTATAACAAGAATCAGCATGGTACTCATCCGGATGCTGTGTCAGCTTCCGTTGATGCTGTTCTCTCAGGTACTGATCTGGAGTGCGGTAAAAGTTTTATGTCACTTGTAGGTGGTGTCAAGGACGGACTTATTAAAGAATCCGATATAGATGTTGCTCTTCGCAGAGTTCTGAAATCACGTTTTGAGTTGGGTATGTTTGATCCGGCCGAGATGTTACCTTGGGCAAATCTGGGTGAAGATGTTATCAGCAGTGAGTCAAACGATCGTTTGGCAGTTCAGTCAGCACGTGAATCTATGGTTTTGTTGAAGAACAATAATAATGTGCTTCCTCTTTCGAAGGATATAAAGACAATTGCAGTTGTAGGTCCTAATGCTGATGATGCAAGTCTGTTGAATGGTAATTACGGTGGTACTCCTACTGAAGAACATACCCGTACCTTACTGGAGGGTATCAAGAAAGCTGTACCAAATGCTAATGTTATCTATCAGAAGGGGTGCGAACTGACCGACGAATATATCACTACATATTATATGGGTGATTTCAATGAAGGCAAGGGTCTTTATGTGGAGTTCTTCAACAACACTAAGTTTGAAGGCGAGCCTGCTGTTAAAAAATACTATGAAACACTCAATTTCAGTACTTTCGGTGCTTATAACTTCGCAGACGGAGTTGAGAAAAATGATTTCTCAGTTAGAATAACCGGAAAATACGTTTCATCTTTTACAGGTAACATGAGCTACAGTGTAAGTTCTGACAACGGTTTTGTACTTACTGTAAATGGTGCAGTTGTTGAAGAGTCTAAAGGTGGTAGTACCGGCCAACAACGCGGATTCGGATTCGGCCGTCGTGGTGGTGAAAACTTTAAAACTTTCCCTGTAGAAAAGGGTAAGACTTATGATGTTAAGATAGAATATGTAAGAGGTACCGGTTCTTTCGCTATGTTGAACGCTCAGTTCTGCCAGAAGAAAGTTGCTGAATTTACAGAGCTTGCACAGTCATTAAAGAATGCAGATGCTATTATCATGATTGGCGGTATTTCAGCAAGCATGGAGGGTGAAGGCGGTGACCGTGCGGATATTGAGCTCCCAATGGTACAGCAGAGATTGCTTACAGCAATGCATTCAACAGGAAAACCTGTTATAATGGTTAGCTGTTCCGGCTCAGCTATCGGTTACGGAAGTGTAGAAAAACAGTACGATGCACTCATTCAGGCATGGTATGGTGGTCAGGGTGGTTCTGAGGCTCTTGCCGATATTATTTTCGGAAACTACAATCCTTCAGCTAAACTGCCTGTTACATTTTATTCATCTACAGCTCAGCTTCCTGACTTTGAAGATTATAGCATGGAAGGACGTACATACAGGTATTTCCACGATAAACCATTATATGCTTTCGGTTATGGACTTAGTTATACAACATTTGAGTATGGTACAGCTAAACTGTCGAAATCTAAGATTAAGGCAGGTAGTGAAGTTTCAATAACTATTCCTGTTACAAATAGCGGTTCAAGAGATGGTGATGAAGTTGTACAGGTTTATATAAAGAGTTTGGATAATCCGTTAGCTCCAATCAAATCTTTGAAGGGTTTCCAAAAGGTTAATATAGCTGCAGGTGCAAAAACCAAGGTTAAGATAACCCTGGGTGCAGATGCCTTTAAGTATTATGATGAGGCTGTTGATGGCCTATCCGTTAAATCCGGAAAATATCAGATCCTTTACGGCTCTTCTTCACGTGATGAAGATTTGAAGGCCTTGGATTTAGAAGTTCTATAAACAAAACGGTCAATAAAAAAATGCCGATGCAAACTACATGTCTGCATCGGCATTTTTTATTGTTATATTTGATTTGATATTAACCGAATAATTTGCTTATCAAGTCAGTTCTACCTATACGTCTTAATTCATTGATAATTTGGCTTCGTTGTGAAGACTCATACCAAAAGAAGAATTGTCGTTGAGCCGATTTCTCATTTTGGGAATGAGCCGTATAGACAGACTCCATGGTGTATGGGTTTATACCGGTATAGTATATCTCCGTGCTCAATGTCATCGGAGTAGGAGTGAAGTCCTGAATTTGTTCGAGATGGAAGTTCAAACGTTTAGTAATAACTGCCAATTCAGCCATATCCTTTGTGGTACAACCCGGGTGACTGCTTATGAAATAAGGTATAAGCTGCTGATTCAGACCGGCGTCGTTGTTGATTTTGTCAAACATTTGTTTGAACTGAGTGAATTTGTCGAATGAAGGTTTACGCATCAAATTGAGTACACTATCTGAGGTATGCTCGGGAGCTACTTTTAAACGCCCGCTTACATGTTTGGCAATAAGTTCATTAGCATATTCTATGTGAGAACGATTGGTTTTTTCGTCTTTGTCCTTATACAAAAGTATATCGTAACGTATTCCACTACCTATACAGCTTTTTTTTACACCTTGTATGGAATCCACCGCCTGATAGATGTCTATTAGAGGACTTAGATTCGTATTAAGGTTAGGGCAGACTTTGGGCATGAGACAAGTGGGCCTTTTGCATTTCTCACAAATGGTTTTGTCTCTTCCCTCCATTTTGTACATATTGGCTGATGGACCTCCTAAATCTGATATGTATCCTTTGAAATCATCCATTTGTACTACTTGTCTCACCTCTTTCAGTATGCTCTTTTTGCTTCTGCTTACAATCTGCTTTCCCTGATGTGCCGAAATAGTGCAAAAGGAACAACCGCCGAAACATCCGCGGTGTATATTGATGGAGTGGCGTATCATCTCGTATGCAGGTATGCGTTTACCTTTATAACGAGGGTGTGGCAAGCGAGTGAAAGGTAGATCGTAAACCGAATCCAACTCTTCAGAAGTCATTGTTTCGTATGGTGGGTTGATTACGGCATATCTATTGTCAATCTGTTGAATGATTCTGTTGGATAATATTTTATTGGACTCTTCCTCAATTATTCTAAAGTTTGCAGCTTGAAAGCGTTTATCCTTGAGGCAATCTGAGTGCGAAGCCAATAACAGGTCTGTATTTGTTATCCCACCCGGTATTCCCTCTTTTTTACATAGAAAACCTATCTGCGGCTGTCTTTCGATAAACTCTTTTGCAGAGATACCATGCTCCATTATAGCTTTGGTCACTGATATGATGGGCCTTTCTCCCATACCGTATATCAGATAATCAGCCTTGCTGTCAACCAATATGCTTGGAAGTAGTTTGTCTTGCCAATAGTCGTAGTGGGTCAGCCTGCGCATTGAAGCTTCTATGCCGCCTAGTACTACCGGTACATCAGGAAATAACCTTTTAAGCGCTTGGGTATATACAATAGAAGGGTACTCAGGCCGACCTGAATGACGACCGTCAGGAGTATAAGCATCTTCCGAGCGAAGTCTCTTGCCTGCTGTGTAGCGGTTTACCATAGAGTCCATACAGCCTGCAGTAACACCGAAAAACAGAGTAGGACGTCCTAACTTGCGAAAGTCGCGCAGGTCATCCTGCCAGTTGGGTTGGGGTACAATAGCTACACGTAAGCCTAATGATTCCAAAACTCGTCCTATAACAGCAGTACCGAAAGATGGATGGTCCACATAAGCGTCGCCACTAAAGAGAATAACATCAAGTTGTTCCCATCCTAATTGTTCGCATTCTTTTTTTGTGGTAGGTAGCCAACGATTCATTGATTATTCTTTATTGTCTTCTTTTAACTGTTCCGGATTCTCTGAGTTCCATTTCTCATATAGAGATAGTAGACTCTTCAATCCGAATGCTTTCATATCATTGTGATAGATGACATCAATACATAAGTCCAATAGATTCTTACTTGAGCAGTTGCTAGTAGTTAGTAGTGAACGGATATTGAGTCTTAGCTTGTCAAGAACCAACTCGTTAATAATGCCGTTACTATCTATTAACAACTGAAACAGTGAATACTCTCTGATTGTCTGCAGATTTTCATCGGAAACGGATATGGCTCGTGTTCCGGAACGATTCGCTTGAATGTTGTACATAACTTATTCGTTTTTTTATTCAACAAGATATTTAATAAATGAACGCATCAGTTTGTTTCGTGAGTGTTCATCGACAATACTCTCGAAAGGAAATCCCAATGTGATGCATCTGTAATCATTTCCCATATATGCTACTCCGGCACTGTAAGAACTATTTTCATACATAAGTAATGATGTTGCCTTTCCGATAGGTGAGATAATGTCAGTATGTACTAAACCATAGTTCTCGGAATCTGCAGCCCGTCTTATTTCAAAATTAATCTTTTTTCCTTTGATATTATTCTCATTCGAATTATTAATTGTCCCGTCTGATTTATACTTTAGCTTTTTGGCTATAAATAAACTATCCTGAGAGGTTTTTTTCATGTCTGTTCCAATATATGCTCCACTTGTGAGAAGCCTACCCCCTAGGTTGAGATAGTCAGTCAATTTCATTTGCAGAACATCCGAAAAAGTTGAATAATTATTATTTAGTATTGTATCCGATGTGCTCCTTTTTTGAAGTCCCATTATGAGGTCAATCATAATATAATCATCTAATGTGACTTCACCGCTTTCTAACGATTCTCTGCTACATGATACAAATGACACTTCTTCGGATGCGATTGCTTTTCCGTGAATGTATGGATAATTGAAAGTATTTCCGGCAATGACTTTTCCATCATATTCGTCACCGCTATAACCGAGAGATAATTCCTCTTCCAAGCCTATGTCCTTTTTATTGAAGTTCTGTTGAATGCCGCACAATATAGGAGATTTAATATACGAAACTCCAGGATCGGATAATATATCAAATCCCAATGTCGTATCCGTCTCAATCGCTTCCGGTCCACTGAGTCGCTGGAATCCATTGACTATGAGAATGAATTTCTTGTTTGTCTTTGAGATATATGCAGATAGTGTCTCTGACGGAAAACTCTCACCTCCGGAATTTATTGCCGTCACCTTGAATCTGTAAATATGTCCCGGGATGGGATTAAAATCGAAATAAGGGTGAATAATATGTTTCCCGTTGTCAAAATCTTCATCGTCAATGGCTGTATATAGCATATAACTGTCGGCTATGGCATTAGGTTCCAAAGGGTCTGTTTTC
Organism: uncultured Bacteroidaceae bacterium; assembly: GCA_964403455.1. GTDB lineage: Bacteria > Bacteroidota > Bacteroidia > Bacteroidales > Bacteroidaceae > Colenecus. The sequence continues at coordinate 17,581 of CAYOGG010000002.1, forward strand.
GGCTTCCATGTGAGTCTGATAGATCCTTTACCGGCGTCTTCTTTAATCATGAAATCATGAACCGGTAAGGGTTGAACCACATATTGACGTCCATGCATGAAATTCACATATTTGAGTATGGATTTATATATTGAACGGGAAGCTATAAATCTGAAGTTCGGATCATAAGCCAATTTCAAATCATAATAGTTCTGATGTGACAGCAATTCCAGAATCATAGATGGAATTTGCGGTTCACGACTCTCACAATAGTCTTTATCCCAAAGACCGCGTTCAGTCCAAGTACGTCCTGTAGCATCCTCAATATCTGTTTTAAGGCCTGAAAGAATCATATCCGATAAATCACGTGATACATCTCTTGATAATCCGGAACCCAGAAGCCCATCATTATGTTTTGTGGTATAAATGCCTAAAGAACCGATAATACTATCGCCATACCTATATCCGGCATCAGTGTGTAGAGCAAGAGAGAATTCCAGGGGTACTCTTGCTCCCTGCATCGAATCATTGAATACCGATCTGCCGGACAGCCAGTTTGTCATTCTGGGGCGTGCCTGGATATCTTCCCGATAATCGTCTGCTCCGTTATATTTTAAGTATATTGAATCCGGTGCACCTGAGAATTTTGTATAGTAACGTGCACCCTCTAAATATCTGGCTTTTCCGCTGATACTTCCTCCACGTACTTCATTACCTAACCCTCCTCCGAATCTGACTGCATCGGCGCAGATTATTCCTGTTTGATTGCTTGTGTTGTCAAGTGTAATCATACCGCTTGCTCCACGACCGTGTAAGAATCGGAATGTACCCAAGTAAACCCAAGTACCTCCTCCCATCTGTTGATTTACATGGAAGATTGTAGTTCCTCCTGCATGAAAGACTATATATCGAGCATCTGTAATGCTGTTGTGATAAGATTGATACGTTACATACACAGCATAATCTCCATCTTCCGGTATTTCCGGAATCCACATACAAGAACCGTTTTTCGAAGATTTACCTTCATTAGAGTAAATCACTCTGACCGATGCTTTTTCCTCTTCTCTACATATTCTTGATGAATCCTCATAATAACCGGCTCCACTTCTGGTCTGCCATAGGTCTTTTTCATCTGATTCTTCCTGATAACTTGATTTCTTGGAAGTATTATCTACTATTACACAATTAGTCTGCCAATCCCTTTCACGCGCTGAATACACTATTGCACCGGCATTTTCAAGCATAGGAATAAGATACGGATACGCAAAAGATTGTGTAAGCAAGTCTTCTCTGGTACAAAACAACGGCGGCCTTTGCCATTTCCAAGAAGCGGTGTCTTTTCTTTCATAATAATAACCGTGACTTGGAGTTATGGCAAGATGAATGTTATAAAGCCCTTTTTTTATAGTATAGGGTTTTGAAACATTCGTTATCCATGGATCTCCTGTATATGCGGTGTTATTCCACAACAGATTCTGATCTATTGGAGTCCTTTTATAGTTTGGAATCAGGTCCTCAATTTTTCTGCCGTTTGTGTAGACGGATAGTGAATAATCAGAAATATCGGCAGGAAGCAATCTCCTGATTCCGGTATAAATGCTATCAACTGTCTCGTTGCGAAACAGTTGATATGAGAAATCGTTGTTGAGAAAGATGTCTATTAATTTTCTACTATTGCTTATTTCAGTCTTGTCGACTTTTAAATTTACCAAATCTATCTCGCATCTGTACTGCTTGAAATAGTCTCCGATTCGGGTGCGAATCAGATTGTTCTGGCTTTGCCCGAAAGCACAGCACACAACAAAAAAAGCTAAAAGTATTGCAGCCAGGCGTTTATACATGAGTAAAAGAATGACTACTTCTTAATTTTGCCCAATTCAGTAATTATTGCATTAATCTTATCATTGAACTCGTTGTATAGGCTTCTATAGAATTTTTTTGCATTGCCCGGCTCGGTATGATTGATTCTGGAGATGAATTCATCGTCTATTCTCAGAAGTTCAACCATTAATTTATCGGCAGCTTCCTTATCAGTACCCGGAACGAAGTTTGTATATACCAAACACTCGGTGAAGATATCGCCGATAACATAACCAATCTCTTTTTTTAATTTTCTGCGGCTTGCCATAATGAATATTTTTTTGATTAACACTATCAACAAAGATACCTTTAATACTTGAAACAACATTGGCTTTTAAACTTAAAAAAATCGAAGTGTATCATTTTATTGTATCAAAAAATATTATTCACTTATCTTTTGTATGAATGAGAATAAGGTTTTCTTCAATTAAGAATATTTGTCAATAACAATAGTGCAATATTTTTGATATGGCATCTTTTTTTACGAAATTTGCACTTCAAAGTGATTAAGATTTTAAATAAATATTTTTAATAATGAGTACAAAAAGTGCACTGCAGATAGCACGTGCTGCGTACCAACCAAAGTTGCCAAAGGCTTTGCGTGGTGGTTTGAAGGCTGTTGAAGGTGCTCCTACACAGTCTGTTGCCGATCAGGAGGAAGTAAAGGAGCTGTTCCCTAACACTTATGGTATGCCATCAATTCGTTTTGAGGCTACTGAAGATAAGGCATGGAATAAGAGTATTAATGCCGGTGTTATATTATCGGGAGGTCAGGCTCCAGGTGGACATAATGTGATAGCCGGTCTGTTTGACGGACTCAAGAAATTGAACTCACAGAATAAACTGTACGGTTTTATTTTAGGTCCCGGCGGTTTGGTAGACCATAAGTATATGGAAATTACTTCCGGTATTATAGACGAGTATCGTAATACGGGCGGTTTTGATATCATTGGATCAGGTCGTACAAAACTTGAGAAGAAGGAGCAGTTTGACAAAGGGCTTGAGATTCTGAGAGAGTTGGATATTAAGGCTCTGGTAATAATAGGTGGTGACGATTCTAATACAAATGCTTGTGTTCTGGCAGAGTATTATAAAGCTATCGGTTCTGGTATTCAGGTGATAGGTTGTCCCAAGACAATTGATGGTGACTTGAAAAACTCTGAAATTGAGACTTCTTTCGGATTTGATACTGCTACTAAAGTTTATTCTGAAGTTATAGGTAATATTGAGCGTGATTGTAATTCTGCTAAGAAGTATTGGCATTTTATTAAGTTGATGGGACGTTCTGCCAGTCATGTTACTTTAGAGTGTGCTTTGCAGACTCAACCTAACATCACTCTCATAGGTGAAGAGGTGGAAGCAAAGAATCAGACACTTGATGATATTGTGACTTATATTGCAGGTGTTGTTGCTGAGCGTGCTACACGTGATCTTAATTACGGTATTGTACTTGTTCCTGAAGGTTTGATTGAGTTTATTCCTGCAATTAAGAAACTGATTTCGGAACTTAATGACCTTATTGCTGCAAATCAAGAGGAGTTTAATTCCATCTCTTCAGAGAAGAAGATAGATTTCGTTCATTCTCATCTGTCTGCTGAGAATGCAGCTATATTTCATAGTCTGCCTGTCGGCGTAAGTCGTCAGTTGGCTTTGGAGCGTGATCCTCATGGGAATGTTCAGGTATCTCTGATTGAGACGGAACAGTTGTTGGCTGATATGGTTGAGGCTAAATTGATTCAATGGAAAAAGGATGGTAAGTTTGTAGGAAAGTTTGCTACGCAGCATCACTTCTTCGGATATGAGGGTCGTTGTGCAGCTCCTTCGAATTTTGATGCTGACTATTGCTATAGTTTGGGCTATAACGCATCTATGTTGATAGCTTCAGGCAAAACAGGATATATGTCTTCTATCAAAAATACTGTTGCTCCTGCTGATAACTGGATTGCCGGTGGTATTCCTATTACTATGATGATGAATATGGAGAAACGAAACGGAGAGATGAAGCCGGTTATCAAGAAGGCTCTTGTAGAATTGGATGGTGCGCCGTTTAAGCAGTTCTGCTCTCAACGTGAGGAGTGGGCAAAGAATACTTGCTTCGTTTATCCGGGCCCGATTCAGTATTTTGGCCCGACTGAGGTATGCGATCAACCTACAAAAACTCTTACTCTCGAGCAGAGTAAGTAATATATGTCTGCTTCGGCTGACAAGAAAAAAAAATCAAGAGGTGCTCCCAAACAGTCAAAGACTGTAGGGAGAGCCTCTTCTTTGTTTTCTACCGAGAAAAAGAAGCATATATCGAAAAAAAGTCCACGTAGAATAGTAAAAAGAAGAAAAAGCGCTGAGATATCAGAGTGGCTGCATTGGTTTTATACTCTTCTGATCGTAAGTCTTGCGTCTATGGGTGCTTATTTTTTTCTTATAAGACCATTCTCATATAGATGGAAACCATGTTACGGCTCAAAAGAGTATGAAATATGTATTCCTAACGGATATTCTGTTTATGGAATAGATGTTTCTCATTATCAGGGTCGCATTGACTGGAAAAGAGTGGCTGTTTCATCCGAGGGTGAGTATCCTTTGCGTTTTGTTATGCTGAAGGCTACTGAAGGCGGTGATTATAAGGATTCTACTTTTGATGCCAATATTGATTCTGCACGCCAGGCAGGTCTTATATGCGGAGCATATCATTTTTATAATCCGAAGACTTCGCCGATAGTTCAAGCTGATTTCTTTACGAAAAACGTTGAATTGTTCAGCGGAGATTTGCCTCCGGTTGTGGATATTGAGAGTAGAGGTGATGATATAGAGACCTTGCAAAGAGATTTATTGAGATGGTTATCTATTGTTGAGAATTACTACGGTATCAGACCTATTATATATACTTCTGTAAAGTTTAGGAATAAATACCTTGATAATAGCGCCTTTGATAAATATCAATTTTGGATAGCTCATTATTATGTTGATAAACCTGAGACAGAATCTGATTGGATTTTTTGGCAATGTTCCGATAGAGCACGTGTAGGTGGCATCGAAGGGCACACCGATTTAAATGTATTTGCAGGTTCTTTGTCTGACTTGCAAAAGATTTTATTTTAGGAAAAATCCCCTTTGTTTTTAGGAAATTTCCTGATGAAGGGTAATTTATACTATTTATTTTTGTTGCAGAAACAAGAATAAAATTCGGGTGATATGAAAAAATTAATCCTATTACTGATTTTGTCATTAGTATTGCCTATGACAATAGCTGCCCAGAGAAATGATATTTATTCTTCTGGGAGTAAGAAAAAGGCTGATGTGGGTACGGTAGTTTCAAATACCGTAGTATCCGCTCCGGCAGTTACAAATACGGTTTACACACAATCTTCGGTTATCGAAGAACGTGATGCTGACGAATACAATCGTCGCTATACCGGTGCTCCTTCTGATTATTCTTATGGAGATGAAGCAATGTATATTCATGATACTGTTTTTATTCATGAGAGTGTCAGTGACACAAAGGCTTATGCAGAAGGTTATTCCGATGCAAGTGATGATTATGAATATGCTCTGAGAGCAGTTAGATTTCACAGCCCAAGATCTTCGGTATATATCAGTAGCCCCATATATTGGGATGTAGTATATTCAAATCCTATTCTTGATATAGCCTGGGGGATAAATATATTATTGGATCCTTGGGATTATAATTGGTATTCATCATACTATTATTATGACCCGTGGTTTTACGGATATAGTTATCACCCATATTACTATGGTTCGTGGTATGATCCTTGGTACTCATATCCTGTATATGGAGGTTATTATGGAGGTTCTTCTTATCGTAATCGCGATTTCGTTCCTAACAGGAGTATCAATAGCAGTTGGGACAGGAATCTTGCAGGAAACAGACGAGTTAATTCCGCTTATGCAAGTAGTTCCAGAAGTTCAGACAGATCATTGAATTCCAGAGGCATAAATGCTTCGTCTTCAAGGGTGTCGACTCGTTCAGCCAATGGCAGTACTTCAAGTGTAAGAGTTGCCTCTCCGGGAGTATCAAGTCGTTCTTCAAATGTTTCCTCTACCAGATCGTTAAATGATGCTGCTTACCGCTCTGCAAATTCTTCAGATAGCAGAACTGTGACTCCTTCTTCAAGTCGTTCAGCTAATGTTTCATCAGGACGCTCATCTTCTGTAGGTGTATCATCTTCGACGGTTACAAGAGCAAATGCTTCTACGTCATCTTCGAGACAAATTTCTTCTTCTTCTTCACGAAGTAATCAATCTGGTATGACTTATGATCGTCCGAGTAGTACTAGCAGTTCGAGTTCACGTTCAGCTGCCACAGTTAATTCCGGTTCGACTCGTCAGTCTGTTCAGAGTAATACCTCGAGAAGTTCAAGCTCTTCTAACAGTAACTCTTCATCGGCGGTTCGTAGCAGTTCGAGTCCTTCTAACAGTAGCTCTTCTTCATCTGTTCGTAGTAGCAGCAGTTCAAGTTCTTCACGTAGCAGCAGTTCAAGCAGCATGGGTAGCTCAAGCCGTTCCAGTTCGAGTTCCAGCAGTTCAAGAGGATCATCTTCTTCAAGTCGTAGATAATGTTATTGATTATAATGAACGGATTACAAAATAGATGTTTTACATAAAAAACAACAAAAATGAAAGCGTTAAAATATATAATATTGTCGATGATTACACTATCGAGAGTGTGTGTGTTTGCTCAAACATCGTACGATGCTGCACGTATAATTGGTCAGGATTTGAATGGTACAGCTCGTTATATTGGAATGGGTGGAGCAATGAATGCTTTTGGAAATGATATTTCTGTAATTAAGTCAAATCCTGCAGGTATCGGGACTTATAAGAAGAGTGAAGGTAATATGTCATTATCATTCTTTGGTAGTTCTACAAAAATGACAAATCCCGGAGCTGAACAGATATATTTAGGTAACTTCTTGACTAGTATTGATTATCAGGGAGATAAAATGGAATCGGATATTAAGGCTGCTTTTGATAATTTGTCATTTGTAATCTGTAATGAATCTAATGGATATGGCTCATTGAAAAATACCAATTTCGCCTTTTCCTATAGAAAACTGAAAAATGATAATAGAACAGTGGATAATTATGATGATTTTACTGAACTGAACGAATTTCGGGAATATGGTAATAGCGAAGAGAGTAAGATTAATTCTTATGATTTCAATATATCATTTAATCATGACGATATATTCTATTGGGGGGTTACATTGGGTCTTTTAGATGCATCATATTGGTCAAATGGGTATTATTATCATTGTTATAAAGAAGGCTCGGATTGGCTAGACTATACAGCAGTTGATCGCATGAATGAAATAAACGCAAAAGGATTTGATATGTCGATTGGAGCAATATTTCGTCCAATTAGTAATATTAGGTTAGGTTTATCTTTCAAATCACCTACTTGGTATTCGGTAGATCAAACATATCAAGATTATTTATATTCTTATGAAGATATTGAAACTAAAACAATCCATAGAAAACAAGATCCTGATTTATTTAGCCAGTCAATTTCTTATGATGTGACAACACCATGGGTGATGAATATGAGTGCCGGACTGACATATGGAAATACAGCATTGGGTTTTGAATATGAGAATAATTTTGCTAATAGGGTGACTCTTCGTCAATCCGGAAGACTGATAAACGAACAGGGATCATATGATTTACAGGATTATGATACCTATAAGGTTGGCATTGAACAGAATATTGACAAAATCAGTCTGAGAGCAGGATATTCAGTAACATCTTCAATGTTTAAGGCCGGCCAAACTCAATATATGGGCGATACAGGTTTTAATGGTGGACGTCGTGATAATGAGTCTGATAAATTGGGAATCAGTCGTAATATTACATGTGGAATTGGTTATTGTAGTGCTCCATCTTCATTGGGAGAGCAGTTTTACATAGATGCTGCTTATGTAGTAGGTATTAAAAAATCGACTCTTTGTATGGGTGGAAATGATCTTATATGGAATTATAAAGTTGCAGATTATTTTTATCCGAATCAATTCTCCGATTATAAAGAGATTACAGGTAAGTTGGTAATCACAGCAGGATTTACCTTCTAAGATTTTAAATTGATTGATTAGTGAGAAACTCTCTTTTCGGAAAATCCGAAAAGAGAGTTTTAATTACATAATCTATTTATAGTAAACTAAAACTTACCAAGTATTTTATCCATAACCCAATTAGTAGGAGTCGCACTTATCCCATCGCATGTACAGATGGATTTACCATTAAGATGGTCCACTACGGCTTGAACAAGCGGGAATTGTACATGCTCCGGATTTGGTATGTCGAACTCATGACGTCCTTTATCGTCATACAGTGTAATGGGTTGGAATGTGAAGATGGAAAAACAGATCTTTCCTTTGTCTCCAACGAGTTCTATTCTGTCTTCTTTTGCGGATTCATCTGAAACGAAACACCATGATCCTGAACCTACCAAACCGTTTTCAAACTTAAAGCAGGCACTTACCGTGTCTTCTGCCGAATATAGACCGGCTCTGTTACTACTAAGCCCATAAGCTTCAATGATACAGCCGCATACTTCTTGAACCATATCAATCTGATGAGGTGCCAGATCATAGAAGTATCCTCCGCCTGAGATATCAGGTATTACTCTCCAAGGTAGATTGACACTGTTATAATCAAACTCCTTTGGTGGTTGAGAGAATCTTATTTGAACATTTATCAGCTTGCCGATTTTGTCTTTTAATTCAAGAACTTTCAGAAAGTAGGGAAGATATCTGCGATAATATGCAACAAAACAAGGAACTCCGGTTTCTTTAGATATTCTGTTGATACGCATGCATTCTTCATAGCTGGAAGCCATAGGCTTTTCAATATACACAGGTTTACCGGCCTTCATGGACATAATAGCATATGTGGCATGTGATGACGGTGGTGTTGCAATATATATGGCATTTACGTCACGGTCTTCTATCAAATCGATGGCGTCTGTGTACCATTTTTTTATGTCATGTCGTTGAGCATAGGATTTAGCTTTATCCTTGTCTCTACTCATAACAGCCTCTATGGTAGAACCGTCTGCTTTAGCAAAAGCGGGTCCGCTTTTCTTTTCCGTTACCTCTCCACAACCTATAAATCCCCAGTTTATCATTATTATTAAATGGTTTAAATTAATCAAAGAATGTCCAGCTTATTCCCATATGCATCATACGCGGATTAAGAGGATAGTTTGGAACAAAGAAAGAGTTCATGTTGCCTGACATTCCTTCATTAAGATGGTAAAACATTAAATAAAATCTAACTCCCCGAAGAGAGCAATTGACGTAAGCATTGACTAATGGATATCCTCCTACTTTAGTTACGGAGTTTTTATTTTGCAGGTTATATTGACCCAATGCAGGAGAGTAGGCCGGGGCCTCATATTCGGTGAAATACGATACGTTCGCACCTAACTCTATTCTTAATCGTTTTGCGTAATTGAATTTTAAATAGAGATCGCTGAATATGTTCAGTTCAGGCAATGGTAGAATATCATTATCTCCGGATAACTGATATGTGATACTATTATCCCAATGAAGAGGGCCTAATACAAAATCCTGATTAAGTGTTGCGGATGCTATTTGGACAGAACCTGAGTTTTGTTGATATTGCAAGTTATGCAATATGATATTTCCGGTACCGGATGGGGTACTTGTTCCATTGTCAATCAGATAAATGTAGTTTGAAATATTTTCTACATCGGCTGATATTCTCGTTTTAAGTCTGTCGATTTCAATAAATCCGCCGATTCTTGTAGATAACTCTTTTTCAAATTCATTGTCCCACCAACAATCTCTTGCATGATATTTATTCTGGTAGAATAAGGGCTCACGATTTCTTATAGATGTAGTGGCACCAAATATGGCATTTTCATTCAGGAACGGAAAAGACAGATTAATGTTTCCATCAATATTGAAATCTCCGATATCTTCTCCAGCTATTACTGTCTCCGCCTGTATCTTGAATGATAGGTTATTCCCGGATTCGCGTTCTAACAATCCTCCTACAAAGATATTGCCTTCTCTGAATTTGTGTACATATTCGGAGGCTCGACCTGAAGAAAGGGTATCCGGCATAGAGAATTGTTTGAATTCATACCTTGCGTAGGCTGATAGACCTGCAACAGCCCATTTGGAAAATCCTTCAAGTAATGAGAGATTGATGCTGTTACTTATTAAGATATTTTCGGTGATATCTATTCCATCGTCGTTAAGATAATCATGCTGATAGTAGTTATCGGGTACGGCATGATAAATATAACGCCGTTTTAATGAACTGATTTCCAATGTATGTGAAACAGCACTTATATCTCTTATATCATTATATGTAAAAGTCGAATCGCCAATACTGTCTGTTACTTCAAAATCTCCCTTTATTTTCAGAGATTGAGATATCATCAACTGTTTCCGCTTAATATTGTTCCATGTACTTGTCATGATGAATGGAATGTCTTCAGGGGCATATTGTTTTTTACCTTCAGCCATGGCCTCGGGATTGGTTATGTAACGCTTGTCTTCAATACCTCCATTCTCGGCAATTTTCAATTGGTCCGTATTGAAGGATGTATGAATGGAGTAGGATTCGCCGTGATGGTATGCATAAAAACGTGTATCGAACATTGATGTCGATTGGTCAGCATACCTGCCTCGTCCCAATAGATAATCCATATCCATTCCAATTCCGTTTTTCTTGTTGAAATTGGTTGCAAAATATCCTTTTATTCTTTCTTCTCCATGATTCCTGTCACCGGCCTTATTATAAGTAATATTTAGATGAGGCGACTTGGTATCTGTGAATCTGAATTGATGAGGATTTTTTATGAAAAAGTCAAATGGAGTATCGAAAATGAAATCTTTGGATATCTCCCTTTCAAAATAGAGTCTTGAGATACGTGGAGAACCCAAATTGCCCAAATAGCTGTACGTGCCTTTTATACCGTTTGTCTGATTGTTGTTCTGAAAAAGATGAGGTAGAGTATCAGGCTCAATGATAAGCATTTTTCCCAATTTCGGATCAATGAAGAACTGTGTATAATCTTTGGATACACTTCTTTCAACGACTGTAGTATCTTTTTGGGCTGCCTGATTGATAAAGCCGTCCATCTTGTTCCCGTTGAACTCGTCTTGATTTTGTGAAAGAGTACTCTGAGCTGATATCGTAGATGCGATAGACAATGATAGCATGGACAGAAGTACATGTTTCAATGAGTTCTGCATAAACGGATTGGTTTTTTGTAACATTTTTCGGGTAAGGTTCACGGCACGAGTCTTAAAATATACTCAATCACCTTTATTGTCAATGAAATTGAACATGCCCAATAAAAAGGATTAGGATTCTTGTCGGAAAGATATAGTATGAACAGTATAGCTGTAATAATAGCTCCTATCATGAAGATGGAATTCAGAATAAACCTGATCTTTTCTATTTTGGCTGAATGGCCTATGTCGGAGCCTTTTCTTCTTTTTACTGAGGGTTTCTTTCCGCGAATATCATAATATGCTCTTTTCTCCAAGTCAGACAATATATTATAAGCCTCAGTAAGATCAGAATATTGTTCGGAAGACGGATCACAATCTGCAATCAATCTTTGATAAGCATCCTGTATCTCTTTATCTGAGGCTGTCTCAGGTATGCCGAGACGAGCATAAAATTCTTTTTTTGCCATCTTAGAAGAAATTCGACTAATTTAGGATGTCACTGACATCGCTACATATTTCATAGAATAAGTCAATGGTTTTAATTCTGAATTTTCCTGTGGTTTTCAGTAACTTAGTCTTGTTTTTGTTGAAAGCTTCGTCATCGGTAATCCACTCTTCGGCAGTAAACCTGGAACCTCCTCCTTCACGTTCATCTTCGTAAATATAATTGATATCAGTCATCTTTATCCTACACAGATTTCCTTCTGAGAGATTTATATCAAGAATATAGTTTATTTTTGTGTAATCTAACGTTATGAAAGTTCTTGTGAATTCTATAGTCTGTTGGATTCTCATAGAAAAATGAGTGCTGTCAATATTTGTAATACTGGATTTCTTTACATCCTGTTTTGCAAACCTGCTTCTTGCCCAAGAATTTATAGACTTATAACAATTCTCAACGTCTTTCCCTTGAAGAGAAAAATCTTTTATAAAAGTCACTTTTCCTTTATTGTCAATAGGTACTTGACCTACCCCGTATTTGTCAATCGGAGCATTTTGTCCAAATAGTAAAACAGATACGAAACAAGCTACCGCGAATAGTACAATCTTTTTCATAGAATATCTTATTATATGATTGCAAACTTACAAAAAAGAAATGATTAATTTTTGGAACGGCTTTTGAATTTTAATTTTCATTGATGCTATTTGCTTACTGTTTTAAAGAAATAAATCAGAACAAATAAATAATAATTAAGACAAACACATTATATACAACATTTTCCATAAAAAAAAACTCAATTTTTTTTGTGCCTCATATTTATTGTATTACTTTTGTAGCAAAAGGATTATTCATCAATCAATAACAATTTAATTATGGAAGAAATTTTAAAGAAAGCAGCTGAACTTTATGCAGCTTTTTCAAAAGACGCCAATTCACAAATTGAGAAGGGAAACAAAGCAGCTGGAACACGCGCACGTAAAGCATCTCTTGAGCTTGAGAAACTTATGAAAGAATTCCGTAAAGCTTCTTTAGCAGCAAAGTAAAAAATTACGTTTTAGGTATAAAGCAGGAGTGTTTTGTTTTATAAAGCATTCCTGTTTTTTTTTGTGTCATTTTAATTAGGTTTTTTGTTTTTATTAAATATGTCGTTTATTACAAAGAAGGCGTTTAAAGAAGAGTCAAAGCATATCTACAGGTTGGGATTGCCGGTAGCAGTTGCTCAGTTGGGCATTATCGTTCAAGGATTAGCAGACACGATTATGCTGGGACATCATTCATCACAAGAACTTGCGGCAGCCGGTTTTGTGAATGCTATGTTGCTTATGGGAATTTTGTTGAGTCTTGGATTCTCCATGGGGGCAATATCTCAGATAGGCAGATTATATTTTTTGAATGATACCCGGAAAATAGTGTCTGTGTTGAAGAGTAGCTTGATAGCAAATTTCAAACAAATTATTTTGCTTACTTCGGTTATGTCATCTCTGATATTTCTTTTGCCTCATTTGGGACAACCGGTTGAGTTGTTACATATGATGAAAATATACCTGCTTATTCTACTTCCTTCATTACCGCTTTTTTTTATAATAAATGCAGGCCGACAGTTTTTTGACAGTATTAATCATACTAAGGTGTCAATGTGGATCATGATAATAGGCAATATCTGGAATGTCATATTCAATTGGTTTCTTATTTTCGGCAAGTGTGGATTCCCTGAAATGGGAATAGAAGGTGCAGCATGGGCAACTTTATCTTCAAGAATAATCATGGTGTTGATGTTAATATTGGTTTTTGTTTTAAATAAAAGATATAAAATGTATCGTATGGTTTGGCATTCGTCCAAATCAAACAAAGAGGATATCAGACTGCTTAGAAAACTTGGATGGCCGATGGCTATTCAAATGGGTTTGGAGTCAGCTTCTTGGTCACTATGCTCTATTTTTTTGGGTTGGATTGGTGCTAATGCTTTGGCTGCTCATCAGGTGATGGTTAATGTTTCCGGAGTAATATTCATGTTCTATGTAGGAGTAGGAGAAGCGATATCAATACGTGTTAGTAATTATAAGGGAATAAATGACATGACAAGAGTACGTAATGTATCAAATACGGGATTTTTGTTGATAATAATGATTGGTGCTGTTTTAAGTATATTCATGTGGGTATTCAGAAGCAGTATAGGATATATATTTACTGAAGATAAAGATGTGGCCTTTACTGTTTCTACTATGATTTTACCTATGATTCTGTATCAGTTCGGAGACGGTTTACAAATTACATATTCGAATACGCTTCGCGGATTGGGTGACGCTTTTAAACTGATGAAGTATTCTTTGATAGCTTATTTGATTATCTCTTTACCCCTCAGTTATCTATTCGGTATTGTATTTGAGGGTGGAGCTGCCGGTGTATGGATGGCATTCCCATTTGGACTTACAACAGCAGGAATATTATATTACAGAAGATTCCGAAAAATATCTCTCATTCCAGGTACCTGAGTACGCCTCCGCTAATCTGGAGTAGCGATATTTCACAGATTTTTGTGTCATACTCTACTTTTAGCAGGCTCTCTTCGGCATCAAGCAGGGATTTCTGAGCTTCACGCATTTCTATGCCTGAAAGTTCTCCCAAGAGATATCTTTCATAAGCAATGTCGTGGTTTTCCTGTGCAGTACGAAGATTTTCACGTTCCAGTTGTAATAGCTTGAGATTGTTTTGATATGCCTGCCAGAAATCAGTCAGATCAGCTTTCAGTTGAAGTTCAAGCTGTTCACTTTCCAAGGCGGCACTCATAACATCAAGTCTGGCATTGCGTTGTTCTGATTTATGTTTGCCGTCTATCAGATTTATTCCCACCGTTGCACCGAAGTTAGGTCCCCAATTGTTTCGGTGGATAGTGGATGTTGAACCGTAAATATTATATGTATAACCGTAACCGGCATTTAGTTTTAGATACGGATAATTTCGTGACTGTACTACTTTTCGATCCAGCTCTGCGATTGTCTTATTACTGTTTGACCTCAATAATTCCGTGTTATTGGCAAGCATATCCGATAAAAGAGACTCATAATTCAATCCGCTAAGCAGGTTTATTGTCGTATCGGCTGTCATATATCGACTGCCAAGATCGGAATTTGACATCAACTTGTTTATACGAATATTAGCCGATGATATTAATTCGTGCTGCTTCAGACTATTGGCGCTGTCTGCATTGAAATATACTTGTGCTTGTTGAAGGTCGAGACGAGAATTGTTTCCTATGCTGAACCTTTCCTGTACGATACGTAGTCTTTCTTTAGATAGTGCTACTGCATAGTCAAGGTTATTCAGATGTATGATTTGTCTTACCAGATTGTAGTATTCCGATGTGAGACCGGCTACATAGTCTTCGATGGCAATCCTGGTTTGTATGGTGCCAATATTGTATAGCTCCTGTAATCGGGATTTGGTAGCTTGAACCTTAAATCCGTTGAATAATGTAAGATCTGCATTAATGGAGGCATTAAGAGTGTGGTCAGTAATGTCTCTTTGCGAAGTGATTGCACCATCTTCTCTAGCTTCAGTGTCACGACTGTACATGGAACCGCTGTATCCTGCAGACATATTTACGGATGTCATACCACCGGAATTGGACCATGTGTTATTGTTTGACGCTTTCTCTTCATTGATATTTACTATCTGAATCTGATAACTGTTGTTCAGCCCCTGTTCCAGACAGGATTGCAATGATAGTTTTTGAGCTTTTGCCGCCTCAGCCATTGTAAGTGTCAACGTAAGAATGAGAAGATATTTTATTTTCATCGCTTATTTCTGTTTTTTATCCTTTAGTGATGTTGATACGAATGAATATATAGCAGGTACGATGTACATGGTAAGTAGTGTTGATATTAACATACCTCCTACGACTGCTGTTCCCATTGCTATACGTCCGGCGCTGCCCTCTCCATTAGCGAATATAAGTGGTAGCAGTCCGAGTATGGTGGATGCGCTGGTCATAAGAATGGGTCTGAGACGTTGTATGGAAGCTTCACGAATAGCTAACATTTTGTCTATACCTGAACGCTGTTTCTGGTTTGCAAATTCTACAATCAAGATTCCGTTTTTAGCAACCAGACCGATGAGCATTATTATTCCTATTTCACTGAATATATTCATAGTTTGTCCACCGCACTTCATAAATATTAGAGCTCCGCATACTGCCAATGGTACAGTAAGCATTATGATTAGCGGATCCTTAAAACTCTCGAACTGAGCTGCCAATATCAAATAGATGAGAAGTAGAGCCAATCCAAAGGCGAATATCAAACTATCGGAACTTTCACGAAAATCCTTGGATTCTCCGGCTAAAGCAGTTCGAAAAGTATCGTCAAGGGTCTCTTTCGCTATTTTGTCCATCTCATCAAGTCCTTCTCCCAAAGTCTTTCCTTTAGCTAAACCTGCTGATACGGTTGCAGATACGAAACGGTTATAACGATATAGCTTCGGCGGTGCTATATCTTCCTGTATGTCAACTAAGTTTTCCATTTGAATCATTTCGCCGGTGCCGCTACGCATATATATGGATTTTAGGTTTTGGGTAGTGTTTCTCTGTTGACGATTGATTTCACCTATTATATCGTATTGTTTACCGTTCATATAGAGATAGCCCATACGTTGACCGCTAAGCCCGTATTGTAAGGTCTGTGCAATGTCGCGAGTATTTACGCCGAGCATATTGGCCTTATCTCTATTGATGGAAATACGTACCTCAGGTTTGGAGAATTTCAGATCAACATCTGCCATTTGGAAAGTCGGGCTATCCTGAACCTTGGCCATGAAGGTCGGAAGTATTTCTTGTAGTTTTTCTATGTTTGTAGCCTGTATTACATATTGAACAGGCATTCTCCCGCCGCGACCTCCGCTGAATGTCGACTGCTGCTGAACGAAAGAACGAGCATCGTTCTCCTTTTGGACTGCTCTTGATAGCTTTTCAGCTACATCCATCTGCGAATAATCGCGTTCGGAAAGGTCCTTTAATGTTATCTGAATATTGCCGCCACCACCTGATACTCTGGCCGTGATGAAATCTGCATCAGGTACCAAAGAATCGACAATTGTATTAATTCTCTCAGTATAGTCGCGCATATATTCGTAGGTTACTCCTTCCGGTCCTTGTGTGCGTACAGTTATATTGGAACGATCTTCAAGTGGTGACATCTCTGAAGGAATGTTAGACCAGATAAAAATACAACCTCCCAAAGCTACTATCATTATAACAATAGCCCATCCGCGATGATTCAGGAATGATTGCAGGCTCCTACTGTATAAGCTGTTCAAACCGATGAAGAAAGGCTCTGTCTTTGTATAGAACCATCCGTGTTTTTCTCTTCTTACCAATATTTTTGTGGACAGCATCGGAGTCAGTGTCAATGCGGCGAAAGAGGATATTATTACTGCCCCGCCGATTACGAAACTGAATTCGCGAAATAGTCGGCCTGTGGTACCTTCCATGAAAATAATCGGAAAAAATACGGCTAACAACGTAATGGTAGTCGATATGATCGCAAAGAATATCTCCTTTGCACCTTCAATACCTGCCTCTCTCGGCTTCATTCCGCGTTCAATGCGTATGTATATATTTTCAGTCATGACAATGGCATCGTCTACTACAAGACCTACCGCAAGTACTATGGCAAGCATTGATAGTACGTTTATACTGAATCCTGCCAGATACATCACAAAAAATGCACCTATAAGTGAAACAGGTATGACAAGACACGGAATAAGTGTCACACGCCAGTCACGCAGAAACAGGAATATTATGAGGATAACTAAGAAAAAAGCTTCGAATATTGTGTCTTTTACCTCGTTAATACTTGCACGTATGAATTTTGTGTTATCGAATCCGAAGTTATATGTGACATCCTCAGGTAGGTCTTTTTTCATTCGTTCCATACGCTCATAGACATTATTGGCTATGTCAATATGGTTTGCACCCGGTTGAGGGACCACTATAACACCCACCATAGGAACACCATTCATCTTCATGTAGCTCTTAATGTCACGTGGAGAAAGTTCTGCCTGACCTACGTCGCTGAATCTTATTATTCGGTCGCCGTTATGCTTGATTATCAGGTTGTTAAACTCTTCTGTAGTGTGCATCTGTCCCAATGTACGTATCTCAAGTTCGGTAGTATTGCCTTCTATTGAGCCGGAAGGTAGCTCTACATTCTCCTTGTCCAATGCGTTTTTTACATCCATAGGAGTGATGCCGTAACCGGACATCTTAACAGGATCTAACCATAAACGCATGCAGTAACGTTTTTCACCCCAGATACTGACACTGCTTACATCCGATATGGTCTGTAACTGTTCCTTTACGACAAGATCAGCTATTTCACTGAGCTCCAACAGTGAGCGTTTATCGCTCTGTAAGGCGACCATAAGTATCGGGTTAGCATCGGCATCGGCTTTAGACACAGTAGGAGGATCGCAGTCACGCGGTAACATCCGTTGTGCTCTTGAGACTTTATCACGTACATCATTGGCAGCAGTTTCCAGATCAACTGACAGTTCAAATTCCACAGTTATGCGGCTACTTCCGTATTGGCTTACACTGGTAAGTGAACGTATCCCCGGGATTCCATTAATCTGTTGTTCGAGAGGTTCGGTTATCTGATTCTCTATTACTTCCGCATTGGCACCGGGATATGAACAGGAAACAGAGATAATAGGGTTATCTACAGATGGAAATTCCCTTACTCCTAAATTGAAGAAGCCTACACATCCGAATAGCAAAATTATAAGAGTCAGTACAGTAGCAAGTACCGGCCTTTTAATACTTAGTTCCGATATATTCATGTTACTTAAGCTCCACTTTTTGACCGGTACGCAGTTGCATGGTGCCGCTGGTTATGACAGTATCTCCGATTTCCACACCTGAGATTATTTGAACCTCTGCATCGGTACGCAGCCCTTTGACTATGTTTGTAGGAACAGCTGTTCCGTTTTTGTATAAAAAGACTTTGTCTATTCCCATCTCGGAAATAATGGCTTCACTTGGAACCGACATAGTATTTTGATAAGTTCTGGTATTTAGACTTACACTTACATAACGTCCGGGCACCAACTTTTCATCGAAATTGTTATATATGGCACGGACGGTAAATGTTCTTGTGTCGGCATCTACTTTTGAGTTGGTAGCATATACTGTAGCTTCATGTGGTTGTTGGTCACCTTCAACGGTAAATGTGAGTTTTGCACCGTTTTTTAGGACTCCGGCGTAACGTTCAGGTACGGCGAACTCAACTTTCAGTTTGTCAATGCTGGTAAGTGTAGCAATATTCGAGGTGGGAGATGCAAATGCGCCAATACTGACCTGACGCAGGCCTATTATTCCGTCAAAAGGAGCACGTAATTCCGTCTGAGCTATTTTTGCGGTTATCTCTTCTATTTCAGCATGTAATTTGGTAAGGTTTGCATCTGCTTCCTGATATGTCTCTTCGCTGATGGCTTCTTTTTCATAAAGCACTTTTTGACGAGAAAGGCGGTCTTCGGTGAGTTTCTGTTCAGCCGTGAGTTTTTTGAGTTGGG
>CAYOGG010000003.1:0-34351 GCA_964403455.1 uncultured Bacteroidaceae bacterium
CCTTCTTGTTTTCAGTGTTTTCAATGTAAACTTCTACTACATCTCCAACTTTTAAATCGGGATTGTAACGGAATTCATTTACCGGAATAATGCCATCTGACTTGTAACCGATGTTTACAACAACTTCACGTTTGCCGATAGTAATAACGGTGCCGTTAACAACTTCATTATCGGCAACCTTGTTAAGGGTGTTGTCATAAGCTTGTTCAAGCTCTTCTTTGGTTTTGCCTGTTGCGGCATTGCCTTTTTCAAAAGCATCCCAGTTGAAATCCTCTAAGGGAGCTACGTTCTTTAAATCTTCCATTTGTAAATAATAAAATAAGATTAAGTTAGACAATATGTTGAATACACACGCAAAACACTGGTTTAGTGTTTAGCGGGTGCAAAGTTACTTCTATTATTCAAAAAAACAAGCTAAAAGTATAGTTTTTCTATGGTTATCAATACCTTCAATTCTTTTTCGCTTATGAATTTCCAACTATTATTTGTCGTAATATGTCCTGATGATATCTTCAGCTTTTTGAAGATATTCCACTTTGCCTGCATCTACCCATTGTGATGATTTAGGAGCAAATATGGCTTTAAGTGATAATTTAGGTGCATTTTCAACATAGAAATCTACAATGCTGAATTTTGCTTCTGCAATTTGATTCAGATGTTTACTTATGGAACCGGAAATTACTTGAATTCCCTGAAAAGCTGCAGGATGACACTTTTCTTTTTTGAAATTAGCATAAGGAGAACGTATCTGACCGTTTTTATCATTACTCCAACCACACAGATTTCCGGAATCATCGAAATGGAGATGACGAGATGTTTTTCTATCTGCTACTAATAATGTCGCATCTGCATTGCTTTCGAGATGATTATTATAAAATTCTTTCAAATCCGTGTCGGAGAAGATATCTACGTTATTGACTAAAATTGGAGCGTTATCATCGAATAACTCCATTGCCATTCGTATGCCACCTCCGGTATCTAACAACATATCTGTCTCGTCAGATAGTTTGATGTCTATTCCGAAATCGTTTTTTTTAATAAAATCGGATATCAGATTACTGAAGTGATGTATGTTTATAACGATATGGTCGAATCCGGCTTTTTTCAGATGTCTGATTTGATGTTCCAGCATTGTACGACCTGCAATTGTGACAAGAGCTTTTGGACGGTCTGAGGTAAGGTCTCCTAATCTTGTTCCTAAACCTGCAGCAAGAATAATTGCATTCATAGTTTATGTTATAATAAATTCGTAATTTTCTGTTCTCTATGTTCTACAATAATACGAATCTTTTCTCCATATTGTTTATGTAGATATGCTCCTAAATGTTCGGCACAATAAACGGAACGGTGTTGCCCTCCCGTGCATCCGAAACTGACCATGAGATTTGTGAATCCTCTTTTCATATATTTATCCACCGCCGGAACAATCAGGCCGAAAACGTTTTGTAGATAGTTTTGGACTTCTCCTTGCTCTTCTAAAAATTGTTTGACCGCTTGTGATGTACCGTTAATCTGCTTATAGCTATCATATAGCCCGGGATTATGCATGCTGCGACAGTCGAATACAAATCCTCCGCCATTGCCACTTCTATCTTCGGGTATGCCCTTTTTGAAAGAGAAACTTGTTATTCTTACTGTAAGCTTATCAGAGTACTGTTCCTGTATTTCGGAATACTTTGGAATTAGTGATAGTTGTTTAAGCAAATCTGTAAGATACGGGAACTCTACTTCAACGAATGAAAGAAGAGACTTGACATTTGCTACGGCAAATGGAATACTCTGAAGAAAATGTGCTTTGTGTTCGAAATTACCTCTGAAGCCGTATGCTCCCAGAACCTGAAGAGTTCGGAAAAGCACGAAGAAACGTAATCTGTTATTAAAGTCTTCAACGTTGACTTTACGATAACGGGAAAGTGATTCGAGATATATTTCTATTAGGTGTTTTTTTAATGATTCAGGGTATGCCGCTTTTGCTTGCCATAGGAAAGATACTAAATCGTATTCTATAGGTCCGCGTCTACCGCCTTGAAAATCGATAAAACATGGTCTGTTATTATGAATCATTACGTTTCGGGCTTGAAAATCCCTATACATAAAGGTTTCATAAGGATAATCCGATAGCAGTATATCTGCAAGTTTTTCGAACTCGTTTTCCAAACGGTCTTCATGAAATTCTATTCCGGTGGTTTTAAAGAAACAGTATTTGAAATAATTAAGATCCCAAAGTATGCTTCGCTTATTGAAAGACTCTAATGGGTAACAGTTAGAGAAGTCCATGCCTTTCGTACCTGCAAATTGGAAATCAGTTAATAAATTCATTACTATTTCAAGTAATTCGGTTGATGTATCATCATAAATACCTGTGGTGCGTGCCTTATTTAGAAAATCAAAAAGAGAGATATCACCGAGGTCTTCTTGAAGATAACACATTTCATCATCGGAAACTGCATAGAGCTCGGGTACCGGCAGTCCTTTTTTGTGTAATTGTCTGCATATCGAGAAAAAAGCTCTGTTTTCATCAATGGAAGTGCCCTCAACTCCAATAATCGAACGCCCGACAGAATAGATCCTATAATAAGTTCTATTGGAACCTGCCGGAGTAAGTCTTTCTTCTTTTTCCGGAGAATTGCCGATGAATTCGATGAAAAGTGACTTTAATGTCTGGTCCATATTATATTTTGAAGGGCTACAACTACTTTATCTTCGCATTGATGCAAAAATATCGCAAATAAAAACATAAACCAAGTAAATTTGAATTATGTCGAATGCAACTTATCTTTGATTTCAGTCAAAGATAATGGAAAAACGTAAATTAAAAAATTATATTTATCTGATATTTTTATTCGAATATAGTGATATTATATGAGTTTCACAAAAAGATTGGATTCATCGATGTTTTTTTTGATTTTATGTCTAAATTTGCAATATGAAATCAACAATCTCGTCTTGGAGGTGGGTTCCTTCAATTTATTTTGCAGAAGGATTCCCTTATGTATTGATAGTCACCGTTTCAGTCCTTATGTTCAAACAGCTTGGTGTCAGTAACAGTGATGTTACGCTTTATACCGGCTGGCTGTATCTTCCTTGGGTTATTAAACCTTTGTGGAGTCCGTTTGTTGATATGATGAAAACTAAAAGATGGTGGCTGTTGCTTACACAGTTTATTTTGGGAGCGGGATTGGCCGGAGTCGCTTTTATTATTCCTACTAATGATTACCTAAAGTGGACATTGGCCATATTATGGTTGTTGGCATTCAGTTCTGCTACTCACGATATATCAATAGACGGTTTTTATCTTTTAGGATTGGATGATGGGCTTCAATCTTTTTTTGTGGGAATAAGAAATACGGCATATCGTATTGCAATTATTGCCGGTCAAGGAGGATTGCTTATAGTAGTGGGAATTTTGGAAAAACATATTGATACTGCAAGGTCTTGGAGTATCGGATTTCTAACAGCCGGAGGTATTATGTTGATGTTGGCATTATACCATTCGCATGTTTTACCTCATCCGGATTCAGATGTCAATGTGAATAAGTCAAGTGGAGATATAATTGTAGGTTTTTTCAACACATTTGCCTCTTTCTTTAAAAAACCGCATATTGTTTCAGCATTACTTTTTATTATGTTTTACAGATTTTCAGAGGCTCAGTTGACAAAAATTACGCCTCTGTTTTTGATAGATTCTACGGCAGAAGGAGGATTGGGGCTGACAACAGATAAGATCGGTTTGGCACAAGGAACATTGGGTGTTATCGGCCTACTGGCAGGCGGAATATTTGGTGGGGCATCAATTTCCCGTCATGGATTAAAAAGATGCTTATGGCCGATGGTTCTTGCCATATCCATTCCTGATTTAGTATATGTTTACTTAAGTTATTTTCCTACTTCCGATATGTTTCTGATAAGTAGTTGTTTGTTTATAGAACAACTTGGATATGGATTCGGATTTACTGCATATACTCTTTTTCTTATGTATTTTGCGAAAGGTGCTCAACAGACTTCGCATTATGCTATATGTACCGGAATTATGGCATTGGGAATGATGTTGCCCGGTATGATATCAGGCTGGATGCAACAGTTGATGGGATATAAATTTTTTTTCTTATGGATAATGCTTTGCTGCAGTGTGACATTTATTGTATCGGCAATTATTCATTTTGAACCTGATTTTGGAAAGAAAAAATGATTGATAAATGAAACTTATAATTGATAGCGGATCTACAAAAAGCGATTGGTGTTTCCTTAATGGAGATGATGTTGTTTTAAGTGTTACATCACAAGGTATTAATCCGTTTCATCAGAATAGAGATGGGATTTGTTCTATTATTGATGAGGAATTGATTCCCAGCATTGAAATAATAGACATTAATGATGTAAAGGATGTGTTTTTTTATGGTGCCGGATGTGCAACAGATGCTGTTTGTGTTGAAATAAAGGAAATACTGAGTTTTTATTTTTCCGGAGCTTTGATATTTGTTGCCAGCGATATGCTCGGAGCTGCACGTGCTTTGTGCGGGAACAAAGATGGTATTGCTTGTGTGCTTGGAACCGGTTCCAACTCATGTATTTATGACGGAAAAGTTATTGTGGATCAGATTCCTTCTTTAGGATATATTTTGGGCGATGAGGGTAGTAGTTCAGCACTTGGTAAAAGGCTATTGAGTGATTGCTTAAAAAGACAACTGCCTGAATCGGTCAGCAATGAATTTTTGGAAAGGTATAATCTATCAATGGATATTATCTTGGAAAATGTTTATCGAAAACCGGTGCCTAACAGATATATTGCAAACTTTACTCCATTTTTATTTGAGAAAAAACTGATTCCTGAGATTCATGATTTGTTAATACACTGCTTTACAGATTTCTTTAAAAGAAATGTAGTGAATTATCATCGCCCATGGCTACCTGTAAACTTCGTTGGATCAATTGCATCGAATTTTTCTGATGAACTTATTGAAACGGCGGAATCGCTGGGTATGAAGACCGGTATGTTTTTGAAAAGTCCAATTGAGGGACTTGTGCGCTATCATTGTAATAAAATAAATAGCTTATAAGTGAATCAGTAAAATTTTCCTATCTGTGTGTTTGGGTAATAGTGATTCAATATATCATGGTAACCGTATCCGTTTTCACCCATTACAGCTGCACCGATCTGACACATACCTACGCCATGTCCCCAACCTGCTCCATGCAGAGTGAAACCATTACTATCGCGCCTTATAACGAATGCACTGCTAAAAAGATGAGTCTCTGACAGGACTCTTCTTATTTCCAATTCTTTGCCAATAATAATATGGCTGTCGGTACCGATAATATCCAATTCATAAATGCGTCCGGACGGCCCGCGCCTTATAGGTTTCAGATCTATTATGTTTCCAATGTCAAGTCCCGATTTTTTCTTAAACAAATCTGTTATTTGTTCAGTAGTGTAATGGACTTGCCACCTATAATAGTCTGGTGTCTCTAAGTCATAACCGTTGAGTATTAGTGATAAGATGCTGCTGTTTACAGAACTGCATAAAGATTTCGGATTGCTCATAATCCATTTCTCGGCTTCTTCTTCATTTGTCAAATCCGGAATGGTTTTGGCTGTTGCAAGAGTGTCACGTACAGGAACCAGATAAGATAGGTGAGTATCTTGCCAGCATGTCTCAAACTGTTCCGTTATACCGCCACAACATTTGCTGAAACGAGCGTCACAAAGATATCCTTCTGAGACAAGAATCTCACCGAATGTTTCCTTTACTGCTAAATCGGCATTATGGTTTATTATTCGAGTGATTCCCTGATAACGTTGGCAATGATCGTCTGCACATACATTGAACGATGTGTGTTGATCATGATCATACCATTTTATTATTCTTTCATTGTCGTATGGTATACTTTCTTTGCCGGAATCTTTTGTATTTCTTTTTAATTGTGCCAATACCCAACTGCGTGATATTACGGCATGAGCCTTTAAAAATTCTATAGGAGAGGTGGATTTCATCTCAGATGATATCACACTTTTCAGATAATCCTCAATAGGTAATTCGTTTACAGCCCAGATTCTGTCATTTTCAGGAATGAATATAAGAGAACCGCTGAATGTCTGATCTTCATTGCGTTGCCAATGAAAACCGATTCCTATGGTAACATTGTGTAGCGAAAAAATACCTTGCCCATCAACAGAACGGAGTATTAATTTTTTTAGCTCTTGCCCTTTCCATAATATGTGTCCTTTTTTTATTGACACGGACTGTTCACCTGATATAATCGATTCACCGTCAGAAAAGTTCGTTTTCAGATAAAAACAAATTTCCGTAGAAGCCATGATACCTACTTTGATAAGAGGCTGATGGGGTGTTACTTCTCGGTATATTGATAGAATCTTTTGCTCTGATAGGGATTCAAAGTCTGCCTGTCGTGGAGTTATGATGAGTCCGCACATATCTATGGCTCCGGGACTTACCAAGACTTTATCATGATCTTCCTTGTAATAACAATCAGGTCTGTGTTTGCCTCTAGGTATGATCGCTGTTATGACAATTCCGTTATGATTAATTGATACGATGTTTAGACGGGTCTCGTATTCTCCGTCCAATATGGTCATGTCGTCAAGAATCTGTTTCAGTCTTTCGGGGGAGTTTCCGATATATATATTTATCGGGTAACCGAAAGGTTCTATTGTTATTATCTCTTTACATGTAGGAGGAATGTTCTCAATCAGTTTGTCTATCAAAGGGACTCCTTCGGCTAGCCCGATTTGCATGTGAAGGTGGTCAGGGGCGGAGGCTCCGCTTCGCGGTCCGTTATAAAAGACAATATAACCCGGTTGAAGACTAGATGCTATTTGTAATAATTTTTTGTAACATGAAGCAATACATTGAGGTTGATGAGTACGGCTTACAACAGTAAAGTGGTTTTTTAGTATTGGGAAAGGATTAACCAATAGATCAAAGCCGTCTCCAAGATTAAAAGTCAATTGCTGTTTGGGTCTGTTCTCAGCGCAAAGAAAACATGGCCGTTGAGATATGTTGTCTTTTGACATTTTAGCAGCAGTGGATACTATTCTTGCAGGATTGAACTGAAGTTTCAGTCCCGAAGAAGAGATGATTCTGGTCTGTATCAGATTTATGTCCTCGAATCTTTTTTTGACTTCCGGCCAAGAATCTAATTGTCTAATAAGACAATCATCCAAATGCAACAATATGTCATCCATTGATCTTATTTCTTTCAATACGTTTTTCCAGTTCTTGGGTTCTTAACTTATCTTTGTATTGATTATTAGCATTCAGACTTTCCGGACTTAGGGCCGAATCGCTGTTACCTTCCCATCGGCGACAAAAATAAAGGACATCGTAAATGCGTCCGATATGGTATTCTCCGGCTATGGCAATTCCAACGGCATAGTCTTCTCCGTAACTTACATTAGGGAAACCGGTTTTTCGAATTATTGGAGTAAAAAAGGCGCGTGGAGCACCGAGCCCATTTATTCTAAGGGCGTTGTTGGGCCCATTTTCTTCCGACCATTCCTTGTGGTCGATAACTCCTGGAGGTATTGTTTCAAGAGCGAAATTGCACATGTTGTAACTACCGATAACCATAGCACATCGTTCGGTATGGAATTTGTCAACAATTTTTTGTAATGTATCTGTGCCGCTATATAAATCGTCACTATCCAATTGTATGGCAAAACGACCGCATCTTTCATCATTAACAGCCAAATTCCAACATCCGCCGATACCTAAATCCGTATTATTCGGAATAATGTGAATGACACGTTCGTCTGAAGACAGATTATTGAGAATATCTGTGGTATTATCCGTCGAATGATTATCAACTACTATTATGTTGTATTTGAAGTCAGTCTGTTGCGACAAAGCGGATTTTACAGCATCTGCAATAGTACGTTCTCGATTCCTGACAGGAATAATTACCGATGCTTCAACATTAAAGTTTTCCTTATCGATATTGATTCTTTTGTATTTCCCGGGAGAAATATAACCTCCGATACGTTTCAGATGAGATGTGCATACAGCCTCCATCTCAATTTGAGATTGACGATTGCGCGGGTTAACATAGTCAAACTGCTTCTGGCCCGACACTCTCAGGTCCGTCTCCTGAACTGTGTATAACGGTTCAGTGATATGTGCGATAGAGAAATACTCTGAGATAATTAGCCTTAACTGATAAAAACCGGCTATAAGAAATTCTTCATCAACCTTTTTCAGATAATAATCCATGGCGGCACGAGTTACCAAAACCAATGCTCCGAAATCGAAGTCGTCTCTGAGACTGCCTTTTTGTATGTCGATCAGCGGAGCCGGTACGCTTTTTCCGTTTATTTGTTTGAAATGGTCGGAATAGACCATCCCAACATGACCTGCCTGAGCGGCAGTTATCATTTTTGTTATGTTTACCTCGCTGAATGTTATATTCTTACCACTGATATTGAGCATTAAATAATCATCATTACAGCTTTCGATAAACTGTTTGATCTGTAGGGTGCTCGTCCCATATTGAGAAAAAACGAATGTCTGTATCATACGGTTGCGAAGATAGTCAATATTTTTTAGTAACTTCGCAAAATTAAATATATGAATTTGTATGGAGAATGAGAGAATCAATCTGGTAGGTATGACAATCGGGCAGTTGCAAGAGGTTGCCACAAAAGTTGGTATGCCGTTATTTACTGCAAAGCAAATTGCGGATTGGCTATATGTTAAGCAGATTGATTCAATTGACAAGATGACGAATATTTCACTCAAATTCCGTTCGGCACTATCTGAACGTTATTGTGTGAATCTGTCGTCACCGTCGGAGTCTGTGATATCGGACGACGGTACGATTAAGTATTTGTATCCGGTATCCGAAGGACTTTTCGTTGAAGCTGTTTATATTCCCGATGGAGAGAGAGCTACTCTATGCATATCTTCTCAGGTTGGATGTAAGATGGGATGTGTCTTCTGTATGACAGGACGTCAACACTATACTGCAAATCTAACTTCAGGAGAGATATTGAATCAGATTCTTTCGCTGCCTCAAAAAAACACATTGACCAACGTGGTGTTTATGGGTATGGGAGAACCTTTGGATAATCTAAAAAACGTCCTTACTGTTACTGAGATTTTGACAGCTTCATATGGAATGGCTTGGAGCCCGAAAAGGATTACTATATCTACTGTGGGGCTTAGACGTGAATTGAAGCAACTTATTGAAGGTTGCGAATGTCATATTGCCGTAAGTTTGCACGCACCTTCTCCGGAGATAAGGCGACAGTTGATACCAGCCGAAAATGCATTTTCCATGACGGAAATGTTGGAGATTCTGAAAGGTTACGATTTCAGTCATCAGCGCAGGCTGTCATTCGAATATACCTTGTTTGATGGTGTGAATGATTCTTTGGATCATGCAAAACAGCTTGTTTCAGCACTTCAAGGCTTGAGTTGCAGGGTTAACCTGATTCGTTTTCATGCAATACCCGATAGCAATTTGCGGCCTGTCAGCGATGAAAAGATGTTGGAATTTCGTGATTATCTGACTAAACATGGAGCGTTTGCAACGATTCGTGCCTCAAGAGGTGAGGATATTTGGGCTGCATGCGGTATGTTGAGCACTACAAAAAATGATGAATCAAACTAATCTATTGTAATATGAAAAGAAATGCTGTTGTAACAATTAGCCTTATGGCTATTACTCTTCTGAGTTTTGCCGGTTGCAAGGGGAATTCTTCCGGTAAGTCGATATTGACACCTACATCTTCCGGTGCTCCTTATGAGGTTTTGGTTGTTGTTTCTCCCGAAGACCTCCAATCCGGTGCTTATGAAGCACTTAATAGTGTTCTCAGCGATGATATTCCGGGATTACCTCAATCAGAGAGAGCCTTTAAGGTATCTAAAGTAACGGAGAATGATTTTTCTCGTGCTCTTAGATATTGCCGAAATATCATTATAATAAAGATAGACAGAATATATTCTCAGGGTAAAATCAAGTTCTCAAGGAATGTTTATTCTTCTCCTCAGGTCATAATGACGATCCAGGCTGCTGATTCCAAGCAATTTGTTCAATACGTAAATGAGAACAGACAGTCCATTATCGATTTTCTGACAAAGGTAGAGATGAATAGAGAGATTGATTTGTTGAAAAAGACTCATAGTTTGACAGTGTCTCAAAAAGTGAAAGAAATGTTTGATTGTGATGTTTGGGTTCCACAGGAATTGGTTAAGAGTAAGGTTGGAAAGAATTTCTTCTGGGCTACGACTGATCGTGGAGAACGTGATATGAGTTTTGTTATATACTCTTATCCTTATCGTGATTTGAATACTTTTACGTCAGATTATTTCTTTGAGAAGAGGGATTCTGTGATGAAAGCTAATATTCCCGGCCCACGTGAAGGTCAGTATATGTCAACTGCACGTCCTTATGTGACTGTAAAGGATAGTGAGGTGAAAGGCGAATATGCGCAGATAGCCCGTGGTCTTTGGGAAATGACGAATTATGATATGGGTGGACCATTTGTGTCTATATCCCGTGTAGATGAGAAAAACCAGCGTGTCATTGTTTCAGAAGCATTTATTTTTGCTCCTGGAGATGAGAAAAGAAATTTAATGCGTCGTATGGAAGCGGCTCTTTATACACTGCGACTTCCCGAGGAGCTTGATGTAGACCGTTTCAATTACTCAATTGAAGAGGTTACAATTAAACCGGATTCTCTGAATTAATGGAATTATTATATGAGTGAAAAAATAAAAGTAGGCATAACTCAAGGCGATATAAATGGAATCGGATATGAGATAATCTTCAAGACATTTGAGGATCAGGGTATGTTTGATTTTTGTACGCCGATAGTTTACGGATCTCCAAGAATTGCTACTTATCATCGTAAGGCGGTTGAATCTCAGACAAATTTTACAGTAGTAAATTCGGCTGCGGATGCTCAGGAAGATCGACTGAATTTGGTGAATTGTAATGGAGAAGAGGTTAAGGTAGAACTCGGTATTCCAAGTGATGAGAGTGGCAAGGCTGCTTTTGAAGCCTTGAATCATGCCGTTCGTGAATATCGTGAGGGGATTATTGATGTAATTGTAACAGCTCCTATAAATAAGAAAACGATTCATTCCGAGGCCTTTCATTTCCCGGGGCACACTGAATATATTGAGTCTGAGCTGGGACAAGGACAAAAAGCTTTGATGATTTTGATGAATTCAAAGTTGAGAGTAGCTTTAGCTACGGTTCATGAACCGATATCTAAAGTATCGTCTCTTATTACAAAAGATCTTATTAAGGAAAAGCTTAAGATACTGAATATGTCATTGAAAAATGATTTCGGTATAGAGATTCCTCGGATAGCTGTTCTTGCTCTTAATCCCCATGCAAGTGATGATGGATTGATAGGAAAGGAAGAGGGTGAGATAATTATACCAGCCATTCAGGAGGCCGTTTCGGAAAAGATAAACTGTTTTGGACCGTTTCCTGCCGATGGATTCTTTGGATCGGGAGACTTCAAGAAATTTGATGCCGTACTTGCCATGTATCATGATCAGGGGCTAATTCCTCTCAAGACGATGGATATGAATGAAGGGGTCAATTATACGGCGGGTCTTCCGGTTGTCCGTACATCTCCCGATCATGGAACAGCTTATGATATTGCAGGTAAGGGAATAGCGAGTGAGGAGTCTTTCCGTCAGGCTATATATGCGGCGATTGACATATATCGCGCACGAAAGAACGAAAAGCAGATAAGTGCAAATCCTTTGCGTAAACAGTTCTTCGACCGTAGAGATGATAGTGATAAATTGAGATTGGATATGCCTGACGAATCATAGATCTGATTTTTCATGCGTTTTGCTATTATTTCAGCCGGTGAAGGTAGCCGATTGGCTAATGAAGGCTTTAATAAACCGAAACCATTAGTCCCTATTTGTGGTATTCCCATGATTGAGAGACTGATAGGAATATTTATGCGTAGTGGTGCAACGGAGATTGCCGTTATCATTAATGGTGACAATCCGGAGACTGTACAATTTATGCAACTTCTAAAGAATAGATATCCAATTGATTTAATAGTAAAAAGGACACAAAGTTCGATGCATAGCCTATACGAATTGAGGCATTTTCTTCGAGATGACAAATTTTGTCTTACTACAGTAGATACAATTTTCAAGGAAGAACAATTTTTTGGTTTTATGGATGCCTTTAAATCGCTTGATTCATCAGGATTGATGGGTGTGACTGATTTTGTTGACGATGAAAAGCCTCTTTTTGTCGGTACAAATCAGGATATGGATATTGTCGGATTCTATGATGAACCTAATGAATGTAAGTTTGTATCTGCAGGTGTATATGCACTGCCGAGTTCTGCTATTGAGGTATTGGAAAAATGTGTTGAAAGCGGACAAACCAGAATGCGCAACTTTCAGAGGCAATTGATAGCGGATGAAATTCATCTAAAAGCATATTCTTTGGGACGTGTAGTTGATGTGGATCATGTTTCAGATATTAGTGTTGCGGAATCATTATTGCAGAATCATAATTAATAAAGCCTCTAAATCATTATGACTTTTGTCGGAATAAGCAGAAAAGAACAATTCTCACCCGGAAGGCAGTCAGGTGATGCGGCAATATTCAAAGGAGTCGTTGATGCGATTGAGTCTGAAGGATATGATGTGGTAAGGTTGTCCGAATCAATATTAATAAAGGAAGGAATACCTGAAGGACTTTCATTGGACGGAATTTTTCATATGACCCGATCTGAGGAAGCTCTGAGTATTTTGGATAAAACAAAAAATGAATCTATTCCAATTGTTAATCTACCGTCGGCTGTACGTTCTTGCAGAAGAATAGCTCAAACGGAGAAATTAAGTAAGTCTATTGATTTCCCGGAAAGTATCATTCTTAATCTGAATTATAATAGGTCTATTCCCGAATCATGGAATATCTTTCCATGTTGGGTAAAAAGAGGTGATACTCATTCAATTGAGAGTGAAGATGTTCAATATGCGACTTCTCCGGAAAAATGCAATTCGGTTTTATCGGATTTCTTTGAGCGTGGCATACATGGTGCCGTCCTACAAGCACATATAAGAGGTAATATAGTAAAGTTTTATGGAGTGAGAGGCTGCGGCTTCTTTAATTACCATCTGATAGAAAACCAATCTGAAAGCAAATTCGGTTTAGAACGTTTTAATGATAATGGAATAGTACATAATTTTGTTCCCGAGAGACTTGTGGCTATTGCCGATAGGGCAGCTTCAGTTCTGAATGTTGATGTATACGGGGGTGATGCCGTTATTTCTTCTGACGGTGGAATTACGATTATTGATTTTAATGACTGGCCCAGTTTCTCCTGCTGTGTAAATCCGGCTGCTAATGCAATAGCAGAATTGATTCTTAAAAGATCTTATAACTCTCATGGATAAAGCCAAAAAGAAGAAGTTGGAATCGACCTACAAATCGAAAGATACGGAAGAGTGGTTGGATATCAAGTTCTACCGACCTGTCGGTTATGGGTTTGCTCTGCTGTTCAATAAATTCAATATCCATCCAAACGTAATTACAATTATTTCCATTGTATTTGGTGTGCTGGCTGCAATATGTTTCTATAACACCTCAATATTGTGGAATATACTGGGAATATGTTCATTGGTTCTTGCAAATATTTTGGATAGTGCAGATGGACAATTAGCTCGTATGACAGGAAAGAAAACACTTTGGGGACGTATCCTGGATGGTTTTGCCGGTGATATATGGTTTGTTTCCATATATTTTTGTATAGGTCTTAGGTTGACCAATCAACAGATGCCATTCGGAATGGAGCATAATTGGGGTATATGGATATGGATTCTGATGTTCTTTTCGGGAATTATAAGTCATAAGGATCAGACAGGTCTTTCCGACTATTATAGAAATGTATATATGTTTTTCAATAATGATAAGTCGGAACTGACTGATAGCCAGGAACTGAAGAATGAACAGAGTAATACTCCGTGGAAGAAATGGTTTTGGAAGATATGGCTTTTCTTTTACCAAAGATATACTTTGAGGCAAGAACGCTGTACTCCTGAATTTCAATCTTTTAGAAAAAAACTAAAAGAAACGTACAATGATAAAGCTCCATCGTCTGTTAGTAGCGAGTTTTGTAGTAGGACATTTCATTTGTTGAAATGGACTAATGTTTTAACGTTCAATACTAGAGCTATAGTATTGTCCGTATCTTTGTTGGCAGGTATGCCTTGGATTTATTTTATATTTGAGCTGACAGTTTTAAATGTGATTTATTTCTATATGAAACGCAGTCACGAAAATGTCTGTTTTTCCATTACCAATAGAATAGAGAATGAGCAAAAAATGGAATAATATATTTTTCTTCTTCGGTCTGGCAGCAATTGTAATAATGCTGTTGACCTTCGATTCAAATTATTCAGATATTATTCAGATGCTGCATCGTGCAGGTTTCTGTTTTCCTATTGTTCTGGCTATTTGGTTGGTAATATATTTGGTGAATACGTGTTCATGGAGCTTGATAATAAGGGAAAAGAAAACTCCAAAAGTACCTTTCCTACAGATCTTTAAGATGACAGTATCGGGATTTGCCTTGAATTATACTACTCCTTTCGGGTTGATGGGAGGTGAACCGTATAGAATCATGGAGCTGTCGGGATATGTAGGAAAAAAGAAAGCTACATCTTCAGTGTTATTATATCTGATGATGCATATATTGTCTCATTTTTGTTTTTGGCTTACTTCAATCATATTGTATGTTGTGCTTCATTTTATGGGTGTGGTGAAGTACCCATTGGATTTTTGGCTAATTATATTGTTTGTCGTTTTATCGATAGTATTTATTTTTGTATGCTCTCTCTTCTCTAAAGGATTCAAATACGGTTTTGTAGTTAAAGTATTTGCACTTCTTAAGAGAATTCCGCTTGTAAAAAAATGGGCAGTATCTTTTGAATGCGCACATATAGAAGAATTGAAAGAAGTGGATGAGCAGATAGCTCAACTTCGCGAATCGCGCAAAACTCCTTTTTGGGGGGCTCTTTCGTTAGAATATGTTGCAAGATTTATTTCATGCATTGAATATTGGCTGATATTGAAAGTCATGATGCCGAGTGTGACATATTTTGATAGTGTATTCATTATGGCATTTTCTTCGCTATTCAGTAATATTCTGTTTTTTTCTCCAATGCAACTCGGTTCAAGAGAAGGTGGCTTGGCAATTGCTTCTGGAGGTCTCTCTATCCCGAGTTCCTATGGGCTTTTTACTGCTCTTATTACTCGCTTGAGAGAGTTGTTTTGGATTATAATAGGTATAGCATTAATGAAGATAAAGAGATGGAGAAGATAAAAGGTATGTTATTCGATTTTGGTGGAACTATTGATACGAATGGTATTCATTGGTACAATATGTTTCGCGAGGCATATTTGCAGGAATGTAACTCTCTGTCCGAAGATAATTTGAAGGATGCTTATGTGACGGCCGAAAGGCGATTGGGAAAAGAGCGTATTATATATCCTGACTTCACTTTTTTTCAGACGATTCAAAAGAAGATAGAATTACAAGCTGAAAGTCTGTCTACTATGGGCGTTTCTATCAGTCTGTCTGTTCAACGTAATATTTTGGAATCATGCTATGAACGTGTTTTCGCAAATATTAGAGATGTTTCTAGTCCTGTACTGAAAGTTTTGTCTGATTCTTATCCGTTAGTTTTGGTATCAAACTTTTACGGAAATATGCGCACTGTGCTAAATGAGTTCAGTATTGACTCCATGTTTGTTGATATTATAGAATCTTCCGTAGTTAATGTGCGTAAACCCGATCCTGAGATATTTCGATTAGGTGTAGCTGCCGTCGTCAGCAGTGCCGTACCCTCAGAAATAGTGATGGTAGGTGATAGTGCCGATAAAGACATCATCCCTGCTGCTTCCATAGGTTGCAAAACAATTTGGCTCAGAAATCAGTCTTGGGATGAATCAAAAGCTCACAGCGATTATAATATAACCGATTTCAATGAACTTCTGTCTATAATGAAAAAATAATCTTTGAGAGTTCTTATTTGAGGAACTCATCAAAATAATCGGTGACTTTTTGCATGAGATGTATCCTGTCTTTTCCGCGAACATTATGTTCATGAACCGGATATGGAAAATAATCCAATTGGACTCCTTCCTTGATGCATTCTTCAACGAAGTTCAGACTGTTTTGCCATAATACCGTTTTGTCCATGGAACCCTGGCATATCAACAGCTTGCCCTTAAGGTCTTTTGCTCGTGGGATAAGTGATGTGGCATCAAGACCTTCCTTATTTGTGGCTTCGGTCTCCATATATCTTTCTCCATACATTACTTCATACCAACGCCAGTCAATGACCGGTCCGCCTGCCACTCCTACTTTGAATATATCAGGGTAGTTAACCATCAGTGATATGGTCATAAAACCACCGTAGCTCCATCCGTGTACTCCTATGCGATCTTTATCTACCCAATTGTGTGACATTAGCCATTTCATGCCTTCTATTTGATCTTCCATTTCGACCTTACCGCACATCCTATGAATAGCTTTTTCATATTCGGCACCGTGATTCGGGGTACCTCGGTTATCCATCACAAACACTACATATCCGTGTTGGGCCATATACATCTCCCAATTACGTATCTTGGCATGAAAGCTGTTTGTAACCAACTGGTTGTGCGGACCTCCATATACATATAGAATTACAGGATATTTCTTATTCGGATTAAAATCGATAGGCTTTATGAGTCTGTAATAATTGTCAAAACGTCCGTCGGCACTTTTTATTGATCCCATTTCTATTGGACTGAAGTTAATTTCTGCAGTTGGATCTTTAGCACGAAATATCTCACGTATCATCTTGCCGTTTGTTGAATATATATTTACAACTCCGGGTATTTTCAATGATGAATAACTATCTATAAAATATTTCCCTTCAGGACTGATAATACAAGTGTGCCATCCTTCATCTTTTGTTAGTCTTTCGGATTTTTCTGTTTTCAGGCTAACACGATATAGATGACGTTCAATAGGAGATATCTCAGCAGAATAGTAATATACATAATTTCCATCGTTATATAAGTATGTCACATCTGCGTTTACATTGGTCAGTCTTTTGACGGTATTGTTCTTTACGGAACAAATATACAGGTTACGGAAACCGTCTCTGTTATCAGTGGTATAGATAAAATTGTCATCGTCGAGAAAAACCGTTGGAATTTGCGGCTCAACGTATCGGTTATTGGATTCCGTCAATATCGTTTTAATGTATGAACCGTTTAAGGCATCGTACTGATCGAGATGCATCTTTTTTTGAGCACGGTTCAATACCTGTATGAATATGCTTTTGCTATCTGTACTCCAGGTGACATTGGTGAGGTATCTTTCAGGATCAGAATCATTAATATCCAGCCATACTGTTTTAGCCTTGGAGATGTCATAAACTCCCAATTGGATTATTTCCGAATCCATACCGTTCATCGGATAACGGATTTCTTTAAGTGTACCGGTACGTGTGGTTATATCCAATAGTGGAAACAGTGTTACATGACTCTCATCTTTCATATAGAAAGCGATTTTGCTTTTGTCGGGTGAGATAAATATACCTTTCTCAATGCCGAATTCGTTACGACTTACACTTTCTCCGCAGACTATTCCCGGTTCGTTAAAATATGTGATTGCATGCTCTATGTTGTCTTTATCTCTGTAATAGACGTTACCGTCAAGAGAATATGCAAACGGTTTAGGCGATTCAGGCTTTTTTGAATCATTTTCAATTAAGATACTTGTACTGCTACCGGTGCGCACATTTACTCTGAATAGTGTACTGTCTAGGGTGTATTCACAGATATTCGGATCTTCGGTCCAGTGACAGTTTATGTCTTGGACTTGAATATCTGTTCCTATGACAGCCTCCTCCATTGTGAGCAGACGTTTTTCTGCATAAACTGCTGAAGACATTGTCAATGACGAAATAATAAATGAACAAATTACTTTCATTACTATATGAGAAATAATATCAGTTTATTCTTGAAACCTGTTTTACTCCTTTTATCTGCTGAATTTTTTTTATTAGCGTCTTGAGTGATGAAAGATCGCTTACCATAACGGTAAGATTACCTTGAAAAAGACCATCGTTTGAGTCAATGTTGATAGAACGTAGTATGGCATCATTATCCTTATTGATAATGGATGATATATTCGAGACGATACTGATATCGTCATTTCCGACAATATGAAGGTTTATTCCGTATTTACTGCCGTATTTTCCAGACCAGCGCGCACGAACTATTCGATATGGAAAACGTTCTTGCATACGTTTTATGTTTGGACAATCCGTCCTATGAATTTTTATTCCACCGTTCACGCTTACGAAACCTATTACATCATCTCCGAAGATGGGGTGACAACAACCGGCCAATTTATAATCTATATCTCTCAGATTACCGTCGATGACCATGACATCATCGTCAGAACTTCTTTGTCTATTGTTCTTCTGTGTTTCAACCTGAATAAGATCTATATTAAAATCTTCTGCATGATGGCTCTCGGAATCACCCGGGATTATACGCGTCTGCATCTCTTCATAGGTCTTTAGGACATCATCGACCGTGACATCCTCTTCACTTAATGCATGAAAGAATTGAGTCTGGGCCTTATATCCCATTTTTAGGATTACTCTAGCCAATTCACTTTCGCTGATATCTATTTTTCTATTTTTGAAACGGCGTTTTAATAACTCGCGACCTCCCTCTGCTTCACGATTTTCTATTTCTTTAAGTCCCTGGCGAATACGTACTCTGGCTTTGCTTGTGGCTACTATATTGAGCCAGTCCAACTTTGGAGTCTGTCCGGAAGAGGTGAGTATTTCTACTGATTCACCACTGTGAAGAGGGTAGTTTATTTTTACGTTTCTACCTCCTACACGTGCTCCAACACACGATAATCCCAGTTTTGTATGAATATCAAATGCAAAGTCCAATACGGTGGCTCCTTTCGGTAGCTTGTGTACGTCTCCGTTAGGCGTGAATACAAAAATCTCTTCCTGATAGAAATCCATTGAAAGATCCTTCATCAGTTCATCGGGAGAAGAGTTGTGCTCTAATATTTCACGAATATTCGCAATGAGCTGATCTGCTGCACCTTCACTTCTTAAACCTTTGTAAGACCAGTGTGCGGCTATACCACGTTCAGCAATATCGTCCATCCTCTTAGTACGAATCTGAACCTCAACCCATTTATTTTGTGGCCCATACACCGTGATATGCAGTGACTCATATCCGTTGCTTTTCGGGATACTCAACCAATCTTTCAATCTTTTTGGATTAGGCTGATACATGTCTGTAATTATGCTATATGCTTGCCAACACTGAGCCTTTTCCTTATCTAACGGTGAATCAATAACGATACGTATGGCAAAGAGATCATAAATATTGTCTATAGTAGTGTTTTGGGACTTGAGCTTATTCCAAACACTTGAAATGGATTTTGTACGGCCTTTTATAGTAAATTTCAGATTTGTAGTCTCTTCCAAACGTCTTTTTACCGGTGCAATAAAGTTCTCAATGTATTCCTCCCTGGCTTTCTTAGTTTCATTGAGTTGTCTGGCTATATCGTCATAAATCTCACGGTATTCATATTTCACTGCCATATCCTCCAAATCACTTTTAATTGAGTATAGCCCAAGTCTGTGAGCCATAGGAGTATATAATAATCTGCATTCGTTTATGACTTGCGAACGATACTGCGTGTCATTAGTATGATTAAGCATCTTCATAAGTACATATCGGTCAGCAATCAGACAGATGATTACTCGTATATCTTCAGCAAATGAGAGTAATAACTTTCTGAAGTTTTCATCCTGCATTGAATCGTGTTTGGAATATAAATCCTTGACTCGACTCATACACTCGATAAGATGTGCAGTATCGTCACCGAACCATTTGAGAATTTCTTCTTTTGTTATTACGCCATGTTGCATCATCGGATCCAGTAATACTGTCAACATTGACGATTTTTTTACTCCTATCTTCTTAATCAATACAAGAGATGTTCCTAAACTGTGTAACAATTGAGAAATTTCATGATTGTCACGGTCGTAAACACCTGCTTCAATACCGCTAACGACTAATTTTCGTAATTGTTTCCATTCTGTTACTGTGAACAATGGACGTGCAGCTGTGG
Source organism: uncultured Bacteroidaceae bacterium (assembly GCA_964403455.1). Classification (GTDB taxonomy): domain Bacteria; phylum Bacteroidota; class Bacteroidia; order Bacteroidales; family Bacteroidaceae; genus Colenecus. The sequence continues at coordinate 20,180 of CAYOGG010000003.1, forward strand.
TGAGTTTACGATATAAATCGATAAATTTCAGGAGATCATCCTCTTTTAAGAAATCGGTCTTGAGAATTTTCATTGTTGTATATTTTATTCTGGCAGGAATTACTTTGACAACAGTCCGGAAACTGAGATTTCAGCTAATTTTACTTCATTATCCGAAGAAAACGTAACGCGCAGATATCTAGCCTCGACAGCAGTGTCGAATGTTGTTTTAATACTTGAATCGGTTTTGTTTATTTTATAACCTAATCTTTTCCAGGATATATTGTCAAGAGAAGTTTCTAATTGAAATTCTCCTTTGAAGGGAGTAATGAAAACCAATAATGCGGTATTCATTACTACGGTTCTCTCGGTGTCAAGAGTAATATATGTATTCTTTTCTCCGATCTGTTTCAAAGGTTGCCAGAATGTAGATTTGTCACCGTCAACAGCCATTCCTGCAGAATGTCCTATTACACTCGGAGAGGAGAATGCGGGATTATTCAAACCGAAATCTTGAAAACCGGAATCTTCGCCTTTAATATATCTCACATATTTACGTTCTTCGTTAATCTTAGATTTTCCTTCTTTGAAACGATACTTTCCAATAAAGTCAAGCTCTATGCGCGCTGTCTCCAAACCGTTACTGCGAGCCTCAATAACAGTTTTACCTGCATAATAGGATCGGATTGCGATTGCAGCCTGTCCATCCAAAATGTTGATATCTGTATTATTAGAGAATTTGATACGACGTCCCGTTGGAAATTCTCCGGGACCTGAGACTATAACCAATTCAACATCCGGGTTGTTACTGATATGCTTACCGTTATTGTCACAGACAGTAATCGTTAATTGAACGTCGTCAGTTCCATCGGTACAGATATTTTTGGTCTTTGAAGCATTTAGTTTAAGTATTGCAGGATTACCTTCCATAGGCCAGATGGGTGCAGGAATACCTTTATACTGATTCCTGTACCAATACCATTGGCGTTTTGGCAAACGGAAATAATCTATGAATCCCATTTTTGCCATATCGTTACCGAATAAGCTTCCATGGTCGAAAGCGCACCACAATGACTGACCGCTACGCCATTCTAATCCTCTCCATCCGTCATTGCGTGCTAAATCTCCCCAGCCCGGTATGTATTCTCCCGGTCTGTCAGCCGTAGTGCTTCCATATTCTGTAACTACACTCGGGATACCGGGATTTTGGAAGTCTTCTATATTGGCTCCATCTCCGTTATAACCGGCTACATCACCAATCAGATCGATTCTGTCACGTCCAAGCGGTCTTTGTGCGCCACCGATAGCTGCTACTCTCGTCGGATCAAGCTGATGTGCTTTGTCAACCATTTTCTTCAATAAACTTTTCATACCCGGTATGGCCTTGGTATCAGAGAAGAACGGTTCGTTACACATACTCCAAACAAAGATTGAGGGATGGTTACGATTGATCTTTATCATCTCTTCCAATTGAGTCAATGCACTTGCTTCGAATCCTGCAATATCTTCATCTCGCACAGGATAACCGCTTGCAGTCCAACTGCCGTCTTTCTTCGTACCGGCAGTAGCCCAAAAAGGTGCTTCTGACCAGAATAGTATGCCTATCTCGTCACAGGCCTCTGCAAATGCCGGAGAGTGGGGATAGTGAGAGCCTCGTATCATATCAAGTCCGGCATCTTTTACCATCTGTACGTCTCTTCTTGAAGCGGACTCTGTAACGGCATCACCCCAACCGGCTTGATCTTGATGGACGTTGGCACCATGAAAGAAATAGTGCTCACCATTGAGGAAAAAACCTTTATCAGCGCTCCATTCGAAATATCTGAATCCGAACTTCACCGCTTCTTCATCGACCAAATTAGAGCCTTCATAGAGCTTACATACAGCAGTGTAAATATTTGGATTGGATGGACTCCAAAGAACCGGCTGTGTTACTTCTTCAGTAGATAAGTCGAGGGTGATTTGAGAGTTTGCTGATAGTTTGGCCTCTTTGGCCGTTTTTGCTACAACCTTTGATGATGAATCAAATATTGATATTTCAAGTTTAACTATCGAAGTATGATTTGTGGTGTTAATAACATCACTCTTTACATTGACAGTGGATGATTTGCCCTCATTAGACTTCAGTGTGGGAGTGGTAATGAAATTGCCGCACCAGTCTATATGAATAGGATTCTTTTTTACGAGTTTGACATTACGATATATACCGCCGCTGAATACATGCTCACCGCCGCGTGGTGCTAAATCAGCTTTCCATTCGTTATTAACTCTAATAGCTATAACATTATCTCCTGCTTGAACATATTTACTGATATCAATAGAAAAACCGGTGTAGCCACCGCGATGAGAACCTGCTTTTACTCCATTTACGAATATTTCAGCCTCCTGAAAAACGCCTTCAAATTCTAGAAACAGTGATTTCGACAGATCGTTTTTTGTCAAGACTATATGCTTTCTGTACCATCCGTAGCCTACATAGAAATCCGGTGATAAAAAATATGGTATAGAGAATGAGTGCGGTAATCCGATATTATCCCAATTCAAATCGGAATAATCAATTTGATAGGCATTTGGAATATCTCCTTTTGCATATTTCCATTCTCTATTAATGTTCTCTACTGTTCTAACGGACTCGGCAGCTATAATATTGGTCTGAATCAAGGCACAAAACGCAGTAGCAAGAATTATGTATGATTTAGTCGTCATATAAACTTTATTTGATGTGTAAAGATAGTACTTATTTTACCTTTTCTGATTAATTAATTGAATGACTCAGAGAAAAATATTAATGCCATAATAAAAAAATACAAATTGTCACGAATAATATCCTATCTTTGCTCCGTTAACTCATACAGAAAACATCATTCAAGATTAATTTAACCTTGGATTTTGCTTTGTTTGTTGAAATACTAAAAAACAATGAAATATTCCAAATCGACTATCTTTATGGCTGTGTTAGTATCTATTTTTATTGTAGATAACAATGCTTTTTCTCAGAATGTAAATGTACAGGTTAATTCTTTGGATTCTGTTAATGTGGTGTCAAGGATGAGACAAAGAACAGGTATGCCAAGAGAAGATATTAAAGTATCACAACAGGGCCCTATTAATGGAAATAGAGACGAAAGGTATATCGAGCCTGACCGTCGTATGGATAGACATGATTACTATTATGACGATAGATATTATGATGGTCATGGTCAGGAGATTATTGTAAAAAGACCGATGAGAGACGAAAATTTTATGATACTTTGCTCTCTTATTGATAAACAGCCCTTTGAAGACGATAAGATAGAGATGTTACAAGCCGGAGTATTGGAAAATTATTTCACTTGTCAACAATGTTCTATAATTGTACAGAAGATGTCATTTCAAAGCGGCAGAAAAAATGTTATAGTCACTATGCGCGACCACATAATTGATCTTTGGAATATAGATGTAATATTTAATGCCTTGACTTTTCTTTCGGAAAGGGATGATGTATATCAAATATTCGGAGTAGATAAACGTCAGTTTAGATAGACATTAACATTCGTACTTAAATTCAATAAGTGGAATGTTATTGTTTTATCAGTAATGGCCTGCTTCTAAGAATATTTTAGTATTTTAGCGATTCATTTGAAATGTCAATTACAATTAAAAACCTTAATCACTATTATCCTAATGGTAAACATGCCTTGACGGATATTAACCTGGAGATACCTTCAGGTATGTTTGGTTTATTAGGGCCTAACGGAGCAGGAAAATCAACTTTGATGCGAATATTGGTTACTCTGATGGAGCCATCGGAAGGAGAAATTTATGTATCAGGATATAATATAAGTACTCAAAGAAAGGATGTTAGAAGTATACTCGGTTATCTGCCACAGGATTTTCGTTTCTTTGCGAAGTACAAAGTATATGAGTTTCTTGAGTATGCAGCGGTTTTGTCAGGTATGAATAACAGTTCAATACGAAAGAAAGCTGTAGATGATATGTTGGAACAGGTTGGTCTGTTCGAAGTTCGTGAGAGATATGCTTCTAAGTTGTCCGGTGGAATGAAACGTCGTTTGGGTATCGCTCAAGCTCTTATTCACAAACCGCAGGTGCTTGTAGTGGACGAGCCTACTACCGGACTGGATCCCGAAGAGCGTATTCGTTTTAGAAATCTTTTGTCGGAAGCAAGCGGACAAGATACGACTATTATTCTGTCGACTCATATTGTAGGTGATATATCCAGTTCTTGCACCGATATGGCGTTGTTGAATCAGGGCAGGATTATGTTTAGAGGTTCTCCGGAAGAGATGCTTCAGAATACTGAGGGTAAGGTATGGCGTCTTAAGGTAACGAATGAACAATATGGAGAAATCAGTAAAAAATATCCGGTAATTTCAACAATTCCATGTGGTCTGAATTGGGATATTCAGGTTGTTGCAGACAGTTTGCCCGGATATGATGCTGTCAGTTATCCTCCTAATTTGGAGCATGCTTATGTATATTATATGGAGGGCAAATGAAAATGATTCAAGGTATAAGAAATATATCGGCAGTTGCCAAGTATGAGACCAAATTATTGATACGTAGTTGGTTCTTTAAGATATTCTCAATATTGGCATTATTAGTATCTCCAATCTTTGGTGCGGTGTTATTGTACGATGAAGTTCAGATTTCTAATTCAATAAGAACTGTAGTTCCTTATGCCTTACTACTCATAGTAAATGTCGGCCAGGCTATAGTTTCCATATTCCTATCATCAGAATATTTGAAAAGAGATAAACAACTGGATACTTCAGAGGTTTTTTATACTCGTCCCTTGAGCAATGCGGAGTATTTGTTGGGCAAGATGTGGGCTACGCTCCGAGTCTTTTTCATTCTGGATTTAATTATATTGGCAGTGGCATTGCTGATGAGTATGATTAAGTTGGGATTCGATTTGGATTATCTGAGTTTTATATGGTATTTTCTGTTGCTCTGCGTACCTACTCTTGTCTTTATTACTGGATTGTCAACTACTTTGATGCTAATAGTAAAGAATCAAGCTCTGACATTGGTTATACTTCTTGCTTATATAGGGGTTACACTTTTTTATATTGACGATATATATTATTATCTGTTTGATTATATCGGCTTCAATCTACCTATGTTAAAATCCACAATTACCGGATTCGGAAATCTGTCGGCACTCATAACACACAGAGCATGCTATCTGTTAATAGGTATAGGATTGATTTTATGTAGCATTTCTCTGTTTAGAAGATTACCTAATTCCAGATACAGTCTGTTGCCGTGGCGAATAACTGCATTTGTTTTTTTATTATCCGGATTATATGCAGGTTATCGTCATGTATCCCGATATACGGGCGATGAGAAATATAGAAATGAGATTATTGCATTGAACAACCTTCATGTACATGATCCTAAGATGGAGGTTGATTCATGTTTGCTTGAGGTGGTGCAACATGATGATTATTTAACTGTTACAGCTTGCATGGTGGTTAAGCCCATTCAAAAGGCCGGTAGGTTCACTTTTTGTTTAAATCCGGGATTTGCAATTAACAGTGTGACTTCCAGTGGAAAGGATATCGAATATGAACGTAATGAGAATATATTGATTGTTGATTTCGGTCGTCAAGTAGATATTAGTGAAAATACACAGTTGAGTATAGAGTATAGTGGCAAGATTGATGAACGTATCTGTTATCTTGATATACCGAAAGAGATTCTTCTTGAAAATGTCAAGGTATTGAATATGTTGAATGTAAGCAAAAGATATGCCTTTCAATCATCCGAATATGTGATGTTAACCCCGGAGTCTTATTGGTATCCGAGGCCTGGTGTCTGTTATAGCGATGAGAGTCCGGATTGGCAGCAGAGCTATTTTACTAATTTTAGGACTGAAATTACTCCGAATAGAGGTCTTACAGCGATCTCTCAAGGAGAACGGATTGTTAACTCAGATAGCTGTTCCGTATCATACACTTCAAAGTATCCTCTACAGTCGGTGTCATTGTTTATAGGTGATTATATTTCCAAATCGATTGAAGTAGACAATACATTGTACAGTGTTTGGGAATTGGATGGTTATGATGACGGATTCTCTGTATTTGATACCATAAGAGATACTATTCCTGCTATTATTAGAGATGTCAGAGGAAGATATGAATCTCAGATAGGACTTACATATCCTTTTGACCGTTTTAGCATAGTGGAAGTTCCTGCTCATTTTACTACATATTCCAGAGCTTGGACCAAGTCTCAGGAGGTTTTGCAGCCTGAAATGGCTTTAATAACCGAAAGAGGTTATTCCAATAGGATATTCGATTTTAAAACACAGATGAAATGGGCAAGGGGTGGAAATAATGATACAAGGTCTGAAAAAGAGGTGCGTTCATCGGTACTTATGGGAGTATTAAGTTTTATGGAGAGTAGCAATTCCGATTTTAAATATGAGGGTGGCCGAAATGGAACTTACAGTCTTAATGCTACTGCAAATCCGTATTACATCTTTCCTTTGATGTATAATTTCAGATACAATATATATTCTTCTAAGTGGCCTGTGGCTAATCGTCTTATCGAAGTATTCATTCAAGACAATAGAAATATGAATGATCAGTGGTTAAGAGAAACCAACGGTATGACAAATGATGAGAAAGCTTTGCTTCTCATGCAGAAATATAAGTTTAGTGAACTGTTGTCAGATACTAAGCGCAGAGATATTTTAGATAATATAATAGGTCTTAAAGCCCAGTACCTTTTTTCCGAAGCACAACAGAAAATGGGTGTTGATTCATTTAAGGATTCGTTGTACAATACCATAAAGGCAAATGATTTTTCAAATTTGTCTTTCGAATATTTGTTGAAAAAAATGGGAAACATCTCAGGTACTGATATGCTTTCGGAAATCAAAGACTATGATGAAAGGATGCAGTTGGCCGAATTTTCTATAGGGACTCCGATAGTTACAAACATTGTCAATGATAAAGAGGATATCTATCAAGCTGAAATTACTATCGACAATATTTCCGATGTTCCAGGTTATGTCAGGTTGGAATTGCAGTTCTATAATGGTGGAGGTGAATCGGTTAGTGGTGAAGAGAAACCGAAGAAATGGCTTGTAAGATTTGAGCCTCATCAGGCGAAGCGTATTGTATCATTGTGGAATACACCCCCAAACGTATTTGTTGTCAATACTTTGATCTCTTCCAATCTACCTGAGGAAATATCGGCAAATGCAGGTCCGACTTCAAAAGCTTCGGTTAAGACTCCTGAAGGAGAGTACGTTGTGGCTGAAGGCAAAATGTACGCTGATAATGAGATTATAGTTGACAATGAAGATGAGTCTCTTTTTATATTGTCAAAGCCAGCTAAGACAGGTTTATTGACCAAATGGATAGATAGTGCGACGAAGGATGAGGAGTTTAAATATCATTCTTATTCCACATGGAGAGCTCCATATAAGTGGACTGCTGTAACGGACGGACGTTTTTATGGATTGTCTGTAAGGTCTGCATATGTAATAGGTTCAGGAGACGGTTCCCAATATGCCGAGTGGCATGTGCCTATTAAAAATGCCGGTACTTATGAAGTATATTATTTCGTAAGGAAGCCGGAAGATATCAATAGAGGATTTGTAAGACGTAACTATCAAGAAAAAAGAACCGAGCAAGCTTATAATTTTGAGGTAAAACAGTTTGATGTTTCCGAGTCCGCATCTCTGAATATTCAAAGATCCGAAGACGGTTGGAATCAGTTGGGTACATTCCGTTTTGATGCAGATACGGTTACAGTTAAATTGAATAATAAGACTGGTTTGAATATGGTTACTGCCGATGCAGTCAAATTTGTAAAAAGATAAAAAACAAAAAGTAATATATGAAACAGTACGGAAAGATAGCACTGTTATCACTTTGTGGGATTTTGGTGCGTAGCTACTTAGCCGATGCCCAAATGGTATTAACCATGGAACAGGCATTGGAGTATAGTGTGGAACATAATCCGGATTTAAGAAGTTCCAAACTAAGTATGGAGAGATATGAGTACAACTTGATTGCTCAGAAAGCTTCTCTCAAATCCAAATTTGCTTTGAATCTGGATCCGTTTTCGTATTCTCAGGAACGTAGATTCGATGAACGTTTTTCAGAATGGTACACCAGCAAATCTCTCTCTTCTGCAGGTACGTTCAGTATCTCTCAACCGATTATATGGACGGACGCCACAGTTTCATTAAATAATCGTCTTTCGTGGCAAAACAGTGAATCGACAGGTCTTGGTGGTGCTGTGAATAGTAATAGAACATACAGCAATAGTCTATATCTAAGCATAACGCAGCCCATATTCACATTTAATAAGACCAAGATGAATCTGCGCTCAATAGAATTGAATTATGAGAATGCACAGATTAGTTATGCTCTTCAGAAGTTGAATATGGAGAAGAATATCACTAATCAGTTTTACAGTCTTTATCTTTCACAGAAAAACCTGGAAATCAGTATATCCCAAATGGAAGATGCAGAAAAGAACTTTAATATTATAAAGGACAAGGTTGATGCTGAGTTGTCTACAAAAGATGAATTGTATCAGGCTGAACTAAATCTGGCTACAGCACGTTCCAATACAGAAAACCAAAAGGTCAGTTTGGAAAACTCTAAAGATGCTTTCAAGCAGGTTCTTGGTGTTGGTTTGGATGAAGATATATCAGTTACTACCGAAATCTCTGCCGAACCTGTATTGATAAATATGGAAAAGGCTATAGAGAATGCTTTTGCTTCACGTATGGAGTTGAGGCAGCGTGAGATATCTCGTGAACAGCTGGATCAGGATATGATTCAGACAAAAGATAATGATAGTTTTAACGGTAGCGTCTCACTATCGCTCGGTATTATGGGCGACAACAGCGATTTTGCAGATGTTTACAGTAATCCTACTAATAATCCTCGCATATCCGTTTCGTTTAGTGTACCGATATTCGATTGGGGTGCCAGAAAATCGCGAATCAAGGCCAAAAAGTTGGAGATGGATATGTTTGAAATAAGTGCTGAAGAAGAGCTTAAGAGTATTGAAATCAATATTCGCAGTACTTGTCGCAGCTTAGATAATCTTCTTAGACAGATATCCATTGCGGAACAGAGTCAAAAGAATGCGCAGTTGACATATGACCTGAATGCCGAAAGATACCGAAACGGAGAATTGACAGGTATGCAGATGAATCAGTTCCAAACACAGTTGTCGAATAGTAAGATTTCATATTCTCAGGCGCAGATTAATTATAAGATTGAGTTGCTTAATCTTAAAATACTTACTCTATATGACTTTGAGAAGGATGAGCCCATAGTACCTATTACATACGAGAAGAAATAATTACAGTAAAAACCCCAATTAATAAATATAATATGAAATCAAATAATATTCAGGTCCTTTTGTTTACATCTGTATTGCTTTTGTCGGGATGTCGTCATAATGCTTCAATGAATCAGATGGAAATCGCATCTCCTGTTTCTGTGACTAATGTTACTTACGGCTCAATCAGTAAGACTTATAATACTACAAGTACCGCGATAGCCGCTTCCGAGGCTGAACTCAAGTCCGAAATGGCCGGACAATATAAATTACAGATTAATCCGAGAACAGGTAAACCATATAAATTAGGTGATAAGGTCAATGCCAAAGAGTTGATTGTGAAGATTGAGGATAAGTCTTATGAGAACGGCATTTCAATTGATTCTAAGAAATTGAATCTTGAGATTACTGAACAGGAACAGACTAAGCAGAAATCTCTATATGAAAAGGGTGGTGTTACTTTGACTGATGTAAGAAATACAGAGGTGAAGATTATCTCAGCAAGACTTGATTATGAGAATGCCCTTATAAATTTAGAGAAAATGAATATCAGAGCACCTTTTGAGGGTGTTATCGTGAATCTGCCTCATTATGCAGACGGTTCTCAGATTGCAAGCGGCAGTTCAGTGGTTTCTATTATGGATTATCGGTCCATGCTATTGGAAATAAATCTGCCGGAGAGTGCAATAAATGAAGTGAAAATTGGGCAAGAAGCTTATATAACTCATTATACCATTCCAAACGACACAATAAATGGAGTTATAACTGAATTGTCACCGGCTATCAGTGCGGAGACAAGGACCTTTAAGGGTAAATTGGTTATTGATAACAATAAATTGCTGATACGTCCGGGAATGTTTGTAAAAGCTGATATTATAACTGATAGTCGTGATTCTACAATAGTGATTCCAAAGAATATCATACGTAATGACAGAAACTATAAATCCGTATTTATTATTGAACAGGGAATAGCTGTATTGCGTTTTATACAGGTAGGATTGGAAGATAAATACAATATTGAGGTAATTGGTGGGCTCAATAAGGATGACCAGTTAGTGGTGCGCGGTTATGAAACTCTGCGTGAGGGAAGTAAAGTGAAGATTCAGAAATAATCCGTTATGCAATGAAGAAAATAATAAATCTCGCGGTAAAGAATCCTATTACGGTTTTGATGGCCGTTTTGGCGATTCTTCTGTTGGGAAAAATATCATACGATAAACTGAATGTCGAGTTGCTTCCGAGTTTGAATAGTCCGCGACTGTTTGTTGAAATCAACGCGGGAGAGCGTCCGCCGGCGGAAATTGAGAAACAGTTTGTAAAAAGTATGGAGTCCATGATATCCCGTCAGAGTGATGTGAAATCAGTCTCGTCAATCATTAAGGTGGGAACAGCTCGTATTACTGTTGAATATGCATGGAGAAAAGATATGGATGAAGCATTTCTTGATCTCGAGAAATCTATGAACAGCTTTGCTCAGGACTCTCGTATCAGTGAACTGAAGATTACGCAGAATGATCCGAATACAGCTCCTGTGATACTTATCGGATTATCGCATAAAAAAATAAAGGATATGGCCGAACTTAGAAAGGTGGCTGATTCTTATGTCCGTAATGAATTGATGCGTGTTGAGGGGGTTGCAGATGTTACTCTTTCCGGAGATGAGATTTCCAACATGATTATCGAGACCGATCCTTATAAGCTGGAAGCTTTCAATCTGACGGTTGACAATATTGCAACCAGGATACAGGAGAGTAATCAGAGAATATCAGGCGGAAGAGTGTCCGAACTTGGGCTACAGTATTTGGTAACAGGAGTAAATATGCTTACTGATGAAGAATCATTCGGCAATATTATCTTGGGATACAAAGCGACTGAAACAAGTACGGGAACGTCAACTGCAGTGGCAAATGAGTTTATTCCGGTCAGTAAAGCTCCGATTTATTTAAGAGATGTAGCGAATATACGTTTTGAGAATAAAGTGCCTGATAATATTGTACGTGTAAATGGAGAACGTAGCATAGGCATTTCCGTCTATAAAGAGATGGATTATAATACTGTTAAGGCAGTTGACGGTTTGAAGGAGAGACTTTCACAAATAGAAAAGGCTCTACCGGGATATGAATTCAATATTATAAGTAATCAGGCTACTTTTATTAATAATTCAATCGGAGAGGTTAAGAATAGTGCTGTTATGGGAGTGGTTTTGGCAGTAATAGTGCTTTTTGTATTTCTTCGTAGGGCAGGTACGACTCTGATAGTTGCACTTTCCATCCCCATCTCAATAGTGGCGACGTTCAATATGATGTACTTTGGAGGTTTGACTCTAAATATCATGACTTTGGGCGGATTGGCTCTCGGAGCAGGTATGCTTGTGGATAATGCAATTGTGGTAATTGAGAGTATATTTAGGAACCAAGAGCGTGGACTAAGTTTGCGCGAGGCTATTATATGCGGGACATCAGAGGTAGCCGGTGCCGTGACAGCTTCTACACTTACTACTATAGTCGTTTTTCTTCCTATTGTATATCTGCATGGAGCGACCGGAGAGTTATTCAAGGATGAAGCCTGGACTGTAACATTCTCACTCGTTTCATCGCTTTTTGTAGCTATTCTTGTCATTCCTACTCTGTATGATAATGTTTTCCGAAAGAAAAAACAATCATTCAGCGATGCCAAGTCTTTACAGATAAAAGGATACGGAGATTTTCTTAAGAGGCTTTTGAAAAGTAGATGGAAGGTAATTACAGGAGCTGTAATATTGATTGGAATTACCTGTTTTATTATTCCGTTTGTAGGCACTGAGTTCATGCCGAAAGCAGAAGGGAATACAGTGAATATAAAAGTGAAAATGAGTGAAGGTACACGTTTGGAAAGAACATCATCTGCTGTGTCCGGTATAGAGAATATGATATTCAGTATGACACAGGATTCGGGATGTGTGGTTTATAGTCATATCGGTTCAGGCGCTTCGTCTCAGAATATGGTTTTCGAAGGAGACAATACAGCATCTATGAAGGTGATATTATCGGATGAGTCAAAACTCTCTCCGGATGAGCTTATTTCAGAGTTGTCTGAATCTACCGGTGGCATTGAAGGTATGGAATTGTCTTTTTTTCAGGATGAGAATTCGTTAGGTTCGTTGATGGGTAGTGAAGGAGCACCTTTAGTGATAGAAATAAAAGGTGAGGAACTTGATGTTCTTTCCGAATTGACAAATCGTGTAAAATCTCAGGTAGACTCTGTTGACTGCCTATACAATGTAGTAAGTTCTGTTGAGAACGGCGCTCCTGAAATAATAATTACTGTCAATAGGGTGGTTGCGGGTATGAATAATATTAATATATCATCTATAATATCACAAATTCAGCAACATTTGGATGGAAAGGAGGCAGGTCAGATGGATTATCGCGGTGAGATGAGAGATATTATTGTTAAGGTTCCCGGGATAGCAATCTCCGACTTGAATAATTTGATTATTACCAATGGTGAAAAGAAGTTCAGACTCATAGAATTGGCTGAGATAAAGGAGAGTGTAGCACCAAAAGAAATATATAGGCTGAACCAGAATAGAATTGCTAAGATTACCGCTAATATTGATGAAAAAGTCACTTTGGACAAGGCGGCTGAGAGAGTAAGAGAAGCGGTTTCAAATATCGACTTGCCACTTAATTACTCTATTAAAGTAACAGGCGAAGAAGAGAAAAGAGCAGAATCGTTACATAGCCTTTTGTTGGCTTTGGTACTGTCAGTTGTATTGGTATATATGGTTATGGCATCTCAGTTTGAATCCCTGCTTCATCCTTTTACCATATTACTAACCATACCTCTCGCCGTTGTAGGTGCGGTCTGGTTGTTTTTTATTACTGGAACTACTATTAATATAATGGGTGTAATAGGAATTGTGATGTTGGTAGGTATTGCGGTTAACAACTCAATTATTCTTGTTGACAGAATCGGTCAGATAAAAGAATCCGGTGTAGATTTAGAAGATGCTATTGCAAAAGCCGGACAACAGCGTATTCGTCCAATATTGATGACCAGTTTGACGACTATACTTGCTTTGGTACCTATGTCACTGGGGATTGGTGAAGGTGCCGATCTAAGTGCTCCGATGGCAATAGCTGTGATAGGAGGTTTGCTGACATCCACTCTTTTGAGTCTGATAGTGATTCCATGTGTGTATTATGTGTTTGAAAGCGCTAAGATGAGATTAATGAAAAATAACAGATGAAGTCCTTTATAGATAGAAAAGTCACGATTTGCATGCTGTTGATATTTGTCTCGTTATTGGGATATGTATCATACAAACAATTGCCAATTGAGATGTTGCCGAATGCTGAACTTCCTACATTGTATATCGTAGCATCTTCTCAGTCGGATATGAATCCTTCATATATGGAGTCTCAGGTAGTGATACCTATAGAGGGTGCTGTAAGTTCATTAGGAGGTGTAGAGAATATAGAATCTACAGTAGGTAACAGACAAAGTTCCATACGAGTCGACTTTAGAAAACGAACGAATCTGAAACTTACAACCGTAAAACTTCAGGAAAAGATTAATTCACTTAAGTCCGACATGCCTACCGGCGTGACTGTCAATGTTCAGCAAGTAGATATTTCCGGCATGAATAACCAGTTTATGTCTATTCAGGTACGGGGAAGTGGCGGAGTAGACAGATTGCGAGCAGTTGTAGATAAAGATGTTGTTCCTAAACTGGAAAGCATTGACGGAATAGCATCTGTTTCGGTTTACGGAGGGCGTGAGAAATCTATAGAGATACGTTCCAATCCTGAGGCATTGAGGGCAATGAATGTTAATGTCTCTCAGATAAATACTGCATTGAACCAATATAATCAGGAACGAACTTTTTTGGGATAT
>CAYOGG010000004.1:0-34280 GCA_964403455.1 uncultured Bacteroidaceae bacterium
CAATAGTAGCATCGGTAATATCTCATTCTATGAAAGTCGTGGTTACTCTTTTCTTTTCGATACCCAATTATTCAGGATTGATAAATCGACAAATCAGGTCTCTGAAATAAAAGCTGTCGGCAAGATGCGTATATATCCGAATCCTGTTTCAAAAAATGAGCCGGTGACTATTGATCTGGGAGAAAATTCCAATAGCATTTCAGGAAGAAAGATTATCGTTACATCTGCTTCGGGTCAGCGTGTAGCCCAAACTCAAATTTCTGCAGGAGAAAATTCAGTCAAGGTAAATACTTCTTCAATGTCAACCGGTCTTTACAACTTTTCCGTAATAGAAAAAGATAAAGTTGTAGATAATGGTAAGGTTATTGTAAAATAACGTCATATTTTTTTGGAGGGGGACATAGAAGGATCATTTGTAGTGCCTACGGGAATCGAACCCGTATGCCAAGATTGAGAATCTTGTATCCTAACCGTTAGATGAAGGCACCATAAAAAACATAAAGCAAAGGTTCGATAGCGGAAGCTGGGGGATTCGAACCCCCGGTACAGTCGCCCGTACGGCAGTTTAGCAAACTGCTGGTTTCAGCCACTCACCCAAACTTCCTGAATTCCGCTATCGTGCTACCTTTAGCGGGCACAAAGGTAAATACTCGAATTGAACCCTGCAAATTTTACTGATATTTTTTCCTAAAAACAACAAAGAACGTTTTTATGCGTTATCATCATAAATAATTGATGAATGTATGTGCAATAACGAAATACAAATTCTTCCCCGTGGTTGCAGAATAATAGATTTTCCCGAGTCTGTTGATGATAGGGGGGCATTGTCTTTTGCTGAAAGTACCAATCATATACCTTTTCAAATAGAGCGAGTATTTTGGATATACAATGTTCCTGAGAATAAAAGCAGAGGTAATCATTCTCATAATGAATCTTCAGAGGTAGTTGTTCCGGTGTGCGGAAGTTTTGATATGCTCGTTGATGACGGCTCAAGAAGAGTATTAGTACATATGGATTCTTCCAAACAAGGAATACTGATACCTCCGGGAGTTTGGTGTGAGCTTAAGAACTTTGTTTCGGGTACTGTATGTGTGGTGTTTGCTTCACATCCCTATAATGCTGCCGGTTATATAAATGATTACAAACAATATATTAATGAACAGCTTGAGGTTGTTAGATTTGACAAAACTCTATCTGAGGAATGGGATAATTTTATCAAAACATCAAAAAACGGGACATTCTTGTTGGAACGTAATTATATGGATTATCATTCCGATCGTTTTGATGATTGCTCTCTTATGTTTTTCAAACAAGGAAAGCTATTGGCATTATTACCTGCGAATTGGAAAAAGGAAGAGTCGACAGTACAATCTCATGGAGGCTTGACTTACGGAGGTTTGATCTTTTCTAAAGGAGTTACTGCTGTTGATGCATTGGAAGTTTTTAGTTGTGCCATCGATTGGATGAAGACGGTGTTGAAAGCTGATAGATGGATATATAAGCCGATACCGTATATATATAGCAAATTGCCTTCTGAAGAAGATTTATATGCTCTGTTTAGAAGTGGAGGCAAGTTGAAACAGCGTGCTGTCTCTTCCGTTATTGATTGCAGTAACAGATTACCTTTGCGCCAACTTAGAAAACGCGGGCAGATAAAGGCTGAAAAAGCAGGATTGGCTGTGTCTGTTGGAAATTTTAATGATGATATAGAGTCATTCTGGTCAATATTGACTGATGTGTTGACCGGTCGCCATGGAAAAAAACCTGTCCATACGGTTGATGAGATAAGATTGTTGGAAAGTAGATTTCCAAACGAAATAAAATTTTATGTAGTTAAGCAGAACGATAAGATTATTGCAGGAACAGTAGTGTTTGAGACAGAACAGGTGGCTCATGCTCAATATATTTCTGCTTCAGAAGAAGGCAAGAAAATCGGTGCTTTGGATTTACTGTTTTCTCATTTGATAACTGATGTTTATAATGATAAATCCTATTTTGACTTCGGTATTTCAACAGAAAACGGAGGAAACTATCTGAATGAGGGACTTCTATTTCAAAAAGAGGGTTTTGGAGGCCGATCGGTGGTGTATGATACTTATGAGGTTAGATTCTGAGAAAGCCTATTGATTGTTCCAGAAATCCAGATATTTTTCGGCAATCATTTCAGGAGTATGATGAAGATTTATATATTCTACGGCATCTCTTTTTAATTGCGGAATTCTTTCAGCATGTAACACAATATCTTTTAGAGTTTCATAAATCTCATCTTCCTTGCAAGGCAGATTGATCATAGGTCTTAGTTTACTCTCTCCTATCAATGCGTATGGAACCTCTTCGCCGCCTCCGGCAACCACCAATCCCTGGGACATTGCCAACAGAGAGTTCATATTGGGAGTGGGAGAATACAGTTGGTCTATCAAGACATCGCAATCTCTCATAATGCGTCGATATTCATTGAATGGTACATTCTCTACTTTTTTCACGACACAGCGGTCGGGAAATTCTGATTCCAATCTCATTAGAATCTTCAAAAGAATATCAGTTCCCTTGAATTCACTTCTGCTCCTTTGAATTCCAATGAAAAATCTTACTTTATTATCGAATTCTTCTATAAACCGTTCAGCCGGATTTTCCTGTTTTACCGGCATTGGTACAAATTTTAGCTTATCCGAAAAGTACGGAAGATAGCTCTCATAGTATTCCCAAAGTCCGGCAATAATACCGTTGCAATCATTTGCTATTGTCTGATTCAGAGTACCTTTATATCCATTAATCCAATCCCTGACTGCATCGCGATTATCCTCTATATCTCGAAATTTACCATCTACAACAAGTTCGGAATAATCAAAAATTTTATTCTCTATACATGCCTTTACATAATAGTAATCCATACCCAGAGCCGATAAGAATATCTTATGATTATTTTTTCTCAGTTTCTTATATAATGGGAGAATCCTCTCTGCTTTAAGCTCAACAAACATGGGATTTATGAGCTGTACTACATCATATCCTTTGAAGTCCGAGAAAGTTTTCTGGAGTCTGATGTAATAGCGTATGCTTTCCAATAAATTGTTATTTTTTCTGATTATTGAAATGTCGCGGGGATAATTTTTCCAATAATCTCCGTTACTTGCAACAGTAACTTTATGTCCCAGTTTTCTAAGTCCTTCAGCTAAAGTCCAATGTACATTGCTGTATTCACCGATTAATAGTATTCTCATAAACTGGATGTTTCGATAAAATGAAGTATGAATAAACCTTTCTTATTCCGGGATAATAATTTATAAAAGTTATATCTAATGGAATTTCGGCCATTGTGCAATGGGAATAATCCTAAAGCCGCGAGCTTGGATAATTGAATATGAATTGATTCTTTCCAATCGTCTCTTCTTAATGATCTTCTGATATGGTCGAGAGCTAATGTGTTGATTTTTCTATCCAAACCTATATGTTGCTCATTGCAGTACAAATCGCTGAATTCAACAAGTTTTCTCAACATTTTCAATGTGCACTGAGACCTGTTCTCAACATCTCGAGAGTCATTGGAATTAATTATTGAATCCGGCCTTTGATAGTAGGCATATACGCATTGGCTTGTAGTTATAAAACGCTTGCTGTAAAAAACCAGCCGTGAAGTGAATTCTTCATCTTCAATAAATGTATTCTCAACGAATCTCAGGTGATGACGCTGAATAAGTTTTTTTGAGATAATAAAACTGCAACTGCTACCATTTAAATTGTGATGTTGCATGAATCTTTCTCCTGTTGTCATTCTTGAAAAATGTGAAGATATAGATACCTTTTCTACTTTATCGGAATAACACTTTTTCATGCCGAACATGAGCAAATCGGCATCCGTTCTCTCATAAGCTTCTATGCTGCTTGCCAATGAGTTAGGAAAATAGTAGTCATCCGCATCCAAAAACAGAATTATATCTCCTTGAGAATTGTCCATCCCGGTATTTCTGGCAGCTCCAAGACAGCCGTGAGAACGAGTGATAAGCCTTATAAAATCCGAATTGAATTTGTCCGTGATATATTTAGGCGGGATTTTTGATTCATCGTCTATAACTATAATTTCAAATGGACGAAAATCTTTTAATTCGAATATGGCCGAATTGATGGCTCTTTCAAGAAGATCTCCCAACAACCTTGAATTTTCAGGATTATAATATGGAATAATAATCGATATCATGATAATTTCCTTATTCCCAGAGAGTAGCAAATGATTTTTACTCCAAATGATGAGGCACAGACAATCTTAAATAATTCACTCATACTATTGTAAACTTTAAACAGTTGCAGTAAAGAAGGTCTGCCGGATTCTATATTTGCTACTGCTGCCGAAAGATATCGGTTTTCTGTCTTTCTGCATCTGAAAAGGTCAATCAATAAGTTTAGACATAAAATCCAAAGTTTGGAACTCTCATATACCAATCCCATTTCAGCAACTTTGTAGAAGAGTCTCAGATTATGACGAAAGAGAGGCTCCTGGTAGGAAAATGTATAATTGTTTGTGATACCTTGAGAATTGGTATGGTATATATACATACCCTTGTCCGAGTATTTTATTGTTCTACACTTCTCAATTATCAATGGACATATAGCAGCATCTTCAAATGTTTCTCCTTCCGGAAAACGAATATTTTCAAAAAGATATCTTTTGTAAATCTTGTTCCATGCATAACAATGACGATACCCCTCGGACTTAATCCAATCTGTAAAAACATCGGTATCATATACTGTTTTTTCTGAGAACATCAGGATTTTTGCTTTTTCCGTTCCAGGATGTATAATGACAGGATATTCCAAAAGATCTATTTGCTGATTTTCTTCCAACTGTATCATATTTGCATGGAAAGTATCCGGATTTATTTCATCGTCTGAGTCGATAAATGTTATATATTCTCCTGATGCACCTTCAATGCCGGTGTTTCTTGCAGTACTCAGTCCGCCGTTATTGCGGTGAATAACCATGATTCGAGAGTCTCTTCGGGCTGCTTCATCGCATATCTCAGCACTTCCGTCAGTGGAACCGTCATCAACCAATATCATCTCGAAGTCCGAATAAGACTGAGACAATACGCTGTTAATACATCTTTCGATATATTTTTTGCTCTGATAGACCGGAATAATAATGGATAGTTTCATCTTTGTACTAATTGCATAACGTAATGTGATAAGTTTTATTGAGGTGTATGTGTACTTTTTGTGTACTTTTTACGTTTAGATAGTGTGTCTGATATAAATAAAGATAAATTGAATATTGATGACGGTAAGTTAACGTCTTACGACCGTATCGTCAAATATACCGGTGTGTTCGGAGGAGTACAGGGATTAGTCACTTTGATAACTGTAGCCAGGACCAAGATTGTATCATCTCTGCTTGGTACGACCGGTTTCGGCATAAATACGATATATAATAATACCATCAATCAAGTTAAGAGTACAACTGATCTCGGAATATCTATAAGTGCAGTAAAAAAGATTTCCGAATGCATGGATAAGAGAGATACTATTGGATTGGAACATAGTATACTTGTTGTACGTAGTTGGGCTTTTCTGACGGCAGTTTTCGGTTCGTTGCTATGTATATTATTATCACCAATATTCAGCTATTTGGGATTTGACAGTGACTGGGGATATACATTGTCTTTCGTTATGTTATCTCCAATAGTAGGATTATCGGCAATCAACGGAGCAGAAATGGCTATTCTAAAGGGGACTCGTAGATTGAAGATGATTGCATTAAGCCAGTTAATAGCCGTTATTTTGACCTTTTGTATCTCAGTCCCGATTTTTATTTTTATGGGCTTGAGGGGATTGGTACCTTCACTTGTTCTGGTTTCATTGGCATCTGTGACAGTAACATGCGGTTTCTCTTTCAGATCCTATCCGTATAAAATAAGCCTCTTTTCAAAGTCCGTACTTCACGATGGCTTCGATATGGTGAAGCTGGGTATTTTTTTTACTGTTGCAGCGTTCTTTGGAGCCGGAGCCATGTCGGTCATATCTTATTTTTTGATGAATAAGGGTAATGCTGAGATAACCGGTGCTTACGGAGCCGGATATCTATTGGTTTCATATTTGGGAATGCTGGTTTTTTCAGCTATGGAGGCCGATTATTTTCCTCGTTTATCAACAGTTAATAAGGACAATGAAAAGGTTTTTGAATTGGCTAACAGCCAAATTGAGGTTGCCTCTCTTCTGATATCTCCGATGATAGTATCCTTTTTGTTGTTTCTGCCTTTTATTGTATCCGTATTCCTTTCTCATAAATTTGCAATGGCCATACCTATGACACAACTTGCAGTTTTGAGCTTAGCCTTTAAAGCTGTAGCGCAGCCTGTGGCTTATATCTCACTTTCAAAAGGAGATTCAAAAACCTTTCTTTTGCAGGAACTGTTATATGACTTTTTTATTGTTATTGCAGTTATAGTCTGTTTCAATATTGGAGGATTGAAATGGACCGGTTTTGCAATTGCATTGTCAGGACTATTTGACTATGTAATTGTTTGGATAATTACTTCGGTTAAGTATGGTTTCAGGTATTCGGAAAGGTCTATTAAATTGTTTTTGTTACAATTACCGATATTGATATCCGCATACCTGCTGACAGTGTATTCACATGGTTGGGTATATTGGATAGGAGGGTTCTTGATGGTTTTGTTATCTACCTGTTTGTCAGTGTATTATCTACAGAAATACACGTCTTTTCTAAGGACGCTGATTCAAAATGTCCAAAAAAGGTTCAAAAAATGAGCGAAGTATCTGTATTGGTGGCTGTCTATAATAGCGAAAAGTATCTCAGAGCTTGTTTGGAGTCTTTACTTGGACAAACTCTTACTGATATACAGATTGTCTGCATCGATGATGCTTCAACTGATGGCTCTCACAAAATACTCCAGGAATACGCAGATGCGGATAATCGTATAGAGATCGTTACCTTGAAAGTTAATTTAGGGCAGGCGAAGGCTCGTAATGAAGGTCTGAAAGTTTGTAACGGGCGGACTGTTACCATGGTAGACAGTGATGACTGGTTGTCTGAAGATGCTTTGGAAAAAGCAATTGAAAAATATGATTCCGATCATTCTATTGAATCCGTGCTTTTTACTCTTCGTTACCATTATAATGAAAATAATGGAATTGAAAAAGATTATCCGATGCGTACTCCCAAGAGAATCTGGAGTGGGCAAGAGGCTTTCGTATTGAGCTTAGACTGGTCTATTCATGGCCTATATATAGCATCCGCTGAGTTGTATAAACAAAATCCTTTTGATGATACATGCAGACTGTATAGTGACGATAATACAACAAGACTTCACTATCTTCATTCCAAAAAGGTAGCATTTTGTGAAGGCATATATTATTACCGTCAGCATGATGAAGAGATGACAAAACAGAATAATATGTTCCGTTACGAACTTATTGAGGCCAACTTGAGTCTCTCCCGTAAACTTGAAGAAGAAAAAGTATCTTTTGAGATTCGGTCAATATTCGAGAGCGAAAGATGGAAAAACCTTGTAGGAACATATTGTCGTCTTATAATATACTCATCTACGTTGAATAGAGAACAAAGAATCTCTGTCAAAGACAGAATTAAAGAAATATACAAAACTATAGACCAAACTATGTTGCCGGTAGAGTTAAAACGCAAGTTCGGCTTTATTCATTTCAGGTCATTTATAATATTTCAGATAGAGATTCGAATATATTGTATACTTAGAATTATGTTCGGACGAGGTTTTGAAAAATAATTTGTTATTTTTGCAATATTGAGAAAAAAGAGAAACAAATATGGATGATTTAATCAAACAGGTTACCGAAAGAGCCAATGAATGGCTGAGTGATTCATTCGATAAACAGACTCAAGATGAAGTGAGAGAGTTACTTTCAAAGGATGATAAGTCTGATTTAATAGATGCATTCTATAGAGATTTGGAATTCGGTACCGGAGGGCTACGTGGAATTATGGGAGCCGGCACTAATAGAATGAATATATATACTGTAGGCATGGCCACACAGGGACTTGCTAATTATTTGAATATAAACTTCAAAGAAAAACAGCAGATTTCCGTGATAGTAGGTCATGACTGTCGTAACAACGGCCGTTTTTATGCTGAAACGGTTGCTAATATTTTCAGTGCCAATGGAATAAAAGTCTATCTTTTTGATGATTTGCGTCCTACTCCTGAAGTCTCATTTGCTATCCGTTATTTGGGTTGTCAGAGCGGTGTGAATGTTACTGCAAGCCATAATCCTAAAGAGTATAACGGCTATAAAGCCTATTGGGAAGATGGAGCACAAGTCCTTGCTCCCCATGATACCGGTATAATAGATGAGGTTGCTAAAGTCAAAGTCTCAGAAATAAAATTCAAGGGAAATCCTGCTTTGATTGAGATAATAGGAGAAAATGTGGATAGACCGTATTTGGATGCCATAAAAACCATATGTATTGATCCCGATACCGTAAAACGCAATCACGATTTAAGTATAGTGTACACACCTTTGCATGGCTGCGGAAGAGTTATTATTCCACGATCCTTGGCTTTATGGGGATTTACTAACGTTCACTGTGTTAAAGAACAGATGATACCTGACGGAAATTTCCCGACGGTAGTATCTCCTAATCCCGAATATCCGGAGGCTCTTACTATGGCCCTTGCATTAGCCAAAAATATAGATGCGGATGTTGTTATGGCATCAGATCCCGATGCAGATCGTTTAGGTGTGGCATGTAAAAACGATAAAGGTGACTGGGTACTACTCAATGGAAATCAGACAGCAATGATTTTCTTGTATTACATAATTACCAAATATACACAAATGGGTAAGATGACAGGCAGGGAATATGTCGTCAAAACCATAGTGACCACGGAAGTGATCAGTAAGATAGCAGCAAAGAATAATTTGGAATTATTTGATTGTTATACAGGATTCAAATGGATAGCAAAAGTCATTGCAGATGAGAATGCCAAGGGAAAAAAGTATATTGGTGGAGGAGAAGAGAGCTTTGGTTTCCTGGCAGAAGATTTCGTACGTGATAAAGATGCGGTATCGGCATGTAGCCTAATGGCGGAAATAGCCGCTTCGGCAAAGGAACAAGGGAAGACTCTATTCGATTTGTTGCTGGATGCGTATATGGAGTATGGTTTTTCTCAAGAGGGTGCCGTCAGTGTAGTCAAACCCGGAAAGAGTGGAGCCGATGAAATAAATAAAATGATGGATGCTTTTCGTTCGAATCCACCCAAGATGTTGGCCGGTGAGCCCATTGTCCTCATAAAAGATTTCAAACTGCTGGAACAGATTGATGATAAAGGATTTATTTCTAAATTGGATATGCCCGAACCATCTAACGTATTGCAATATTTCACCTCTGCAGGAGATAAGGTCTCTGTTCGTCCTTCCGGGACAGAACCTAAGATTAAATTCTATATGGAGGCAAAACTTACTCTTAGAGATAAAAAAGATTATTTGAAGATCCAATCCGAGGCAATAGCTAAAATTGAAACAATACGTAAAGATTTAGGTGTATAATTTATTTTACATGATTAAGAAGTTATTTAACCTGTTATTACTTGTTTTTCTGTTGTCATTACCTATGATAGTAACTGCTCAGACATCCAATTCTATTACCTTATGGAATGGTAAATCTGATTCGTTGACTTATTTCGTCAGAAGCATAGATAGTCTCACTTTTTATAAAAATGATTCTACTGTGGCTATTTGGCAGAAAGGTGCAGGAGCGTATAAATTGAAACAAAATCAAATAGACAGCATTACGATACTTAATCCTTTGATTGTAAGTACCAATATTAAAGATAATGAGACTCTATCCGAATTGTTCAATAAGGTAATAATAAACAAGAATTCATATAAGACAACCTCTGAACGTAATCCTTTAATATCACATAAATTCGGTGCAGATCCATTTGCTATGGAATATAACGGCCGGGTATATGTATATATGACCAATGATGAGATTACTTATGATGGTGAAGGTGTTATAGCTACTAATACATATGTCAATATAAATAAGATAAGTTGTATCTCATCTGATGATATGACTAACTGGACGGATCATGGTGCTATGTATATTGCCGGAAGTGAAGGTGCAGCTACATGGGCAGGAAACAGTTGGGCTCCTACAGCATGTCATAAGATAATAGACGGTAAAGAGGTGTTTTTTCTCTATTTTGCCAATAGCTCAAATGGAATAGGTGTAGTCACTTCAAACACTCCTTACGGACCTTGGAAAGATCCTATTGGTAAGCCGCTCATAAGTAGAAGTACTCCAAATTGTTCTAATATTCCATGGGTTTTCGATCCTGCAGTTCTTATTGATGACGATGGGACGGGCTATCTGTATTTTGGAGGTGGGCTTGTAAATAATCCTACTGAAGAACAGACCCGTGATCCAGGTTCGGCAAGAGTAGTTAAACTGAACCCGGATATGATATCTCTTGCAGGCGATCCGGTAACTATACGTCCTCCATATCTATTTGAAGATGCCGGAATAAATAAAATAGGAAACAAGTATGTATATAGCTATTGTACCAATTGGAACTGTCCCAGTCCCGGTAATGCAAAAATAGCATATATGACCAGTGATAATCCAATGGGGCCATTCACATACAAAGGAGTCTTTTTCAATAACCCCGGAGATTTCTTTGCAAACAGTTATGGAAACAATCATCATGCCTTGTTCAAATTTCAGGAAAAGTATTATCTGTTTTATCATACATTGGATTTGCAGAATGAGATGGGAATAGGAAACAAGGGTTATAGAAGCACTCATGCCGATTATGCCACGGTGAATGATGACGGAACCATTAATCCGGTAACCGGTACAAGTATAGGTGTCAATAAAAAATTAAAGAACCTTGATCCCTATAAGCGAGTACAGGCTGAGACTATGACATGGCAATATGGAGTAACTACGGAGTTACCAAACAAAAATGGTACTTCCGTTTATCTATGTACAAAAAACGCCGGTTCCTGGGTTGGTGTGGCAAATGTTGACTTTCAAAATGGGGCCGAATATTTTACTGCCAGAATCTCAGGTAACTATTCCGGAGGAGTCATAAAGATCTGTGTAGGAGCTTTATCCGGACCCGCTTCAGGAGTCTTAGGTTACGTTGAGATACCGAAGAATAAATTCTGGAAAGATATTACCATACCGTTGTTATATATGCCATCAGGAGTTAAAACCCTATATTTTGTCTTCTCGGCTGAAGCTAAGATGGATTATTGGCAATTCTTTTGATAATAAGTATGGTATTTAGTTATCCTTTTGAAATTGGTGCTAATATAAATTGTCTGTATTATTTATGTCTGACTATTTTTTATTTAACTTTGCTTCAAAATTTAGAATATCAAGTAATATACAAATCAATATGAAAAAGAATCTTTGTTATTTGCTTATTGTAGGTTCAGTTGTTATACTGTCATCCTGCAAATCTACAGAAAGTGCTTATAAACAGGCTTATGAGAAGGCTGTTCAACAAGATGTGGTTCAAACCGAGGAATCACCGGCTGTTTCTCCTGCAACTAAACCTCAGACTGTATCTGAAGATGCAGCAAATGTCCCTGTTCGTGAGGAGAAGGTTACGGTAGTCTCAGGTGATGCCAATATCAAGACTTTTGGTGTAGTATGCGGCAGTTTCTCATTAAAAACCAATGCCGATGCATTGCGTCAGAGACTTATCAATGATGGTTATCCTGCAATAGTAGTTGTCAATGAAGCCGGAAAGACATATCGCGTAATTTGTGAAAGCTTCGATACGAAAGAAGAAGCAGTAAATGCTCGCGGTAAGTTTAAGGCAAAATATCCCGATAATCAAGATTTTCAGGCTGCTTGGATTCTTTACAAAAAGTGATATTGAAAGCCTTATTGTCTGCTCATCCGTATAAATCTTTGATTTGATATGGGACGGGTTTTGGCAATAGACTATGGAACGAAAAGGACGGGAATAGCCGTTACTGATGTTCTTAAAATAATACCTGGCGGGTTGGGAACTGTTCCGACTCACCAGTTATTTGACTTTTTAGCTGTATATTTCAAGAAAGAAGCGGTAGATGTGGTTGTTGTAGGTTATCCGAAAAACATGAATGGCGAAGACTCTGAAAGTTTTCGATATATACGTCCGTTTGTGAAAAAACTTGGGCAGCTTTATCCTGAAAAAGAAATTGTACTTTTTGATGAGAGATTCACTTCCGTATTGGCTCAAAGGGCAATCTTAGAATCAGGAATAGGAAAAAAAGCACGTCAAAATAAAGCTTTGGTGGACGAGATTAGTGCTACAATAATATTAGAATCTTATTTAGAGTCAAAAAATAAATAAACAAAAAATGATATTGCCAATATATATATATGGACAGACAGTCCTTAGAAAAGTTGCAGAAGACATAGACCGTAATTATGAAGGATTATCGGAGCTTATTCTTAATATGTTTGAGACATTGAAAAAAGCCGAAGGAGTAGGCCTGGCTGCTCCTCAGATTGGACTGCCAATCCGTTTGGTCGTAGTAGATTTGGATGTCGTCTCAGATGAAGAGCCGGAATACAAGGGATTTCTTAAGACTTATATCAATCCCTATATCATAGAGACTGATGGTGAAATAATCTCTTTTGAGGAAGGTTGTCTTAGTTTTCCCGGTATTCATGAGAAGGTGAATCGTCCTTCCCGTGTTCATATTAAATATTTAGATGAAAATTTTGAATCTCACGATGAGTGGTTGGACCAGTATCCTGCAAGAGTGCTTCAACATGAGATTGATCATCTTGATGGCAAATGTTTCATTGATAGAATGTCTCCTCTTCGTCGTCAAATGAATAAAAGTCGTCTGAATTCTTTAGTATCCGGCAAGTTTGATTGCGATTATAAAGTGAAGAACGCAAGAAAGTAATAAATATGTGCAGAAAGGCTCGCTTGAGACTTTTGCTTTCGACATTATTGATATTGCTATTCGGAACAACGATGTCGGCGCAAATTAACACAGACCGTATGATTACTGTGGGACGAAATGCGCTATATTTTGAAGATTATGTTCTTTCGATACAGTATTTCAATCAGATAATCAATGCAAAGCCCTTTCTCTATGAGCCTTATTTTTATCGTGCCGTTGCAAAGCTATCCTTGGAAGATTATCCGGGAGCCGAAGAGGATTGTGACCGTTCAATACAACGAAATCCTTTTGTAGTTGATAGTTATCAGGTACGCGGTTTGGCACGTATCAATCAAGGAAAATACAAAGAAGCGATTGATGACTATCGTAAAGGACTCTCTTTTGAACCGGAGAACATATCCCTTTGGCATAATTATATATTATGTCTGATCAAGGAGAATCTTATAGATGATGCAATCTCTTCTATCGACACCTTGCTTATGACATCTCCGAATTATTCTCCGGCTATGTCAATGCGTTCCGGTATTTTATGGAATAAAAATGATACTGCGGGCGCAATACAATGGATTGACAAGGCTATAATGTCAGACAAATATAATCCCTCACTATATCAGGAACGTGGAATATTTCGTGCAGAAATGCAACAGTATGACGCTGCGGAGTCCGATATGGACCAATCCATCTATCTTGATGCGGATAACTCCACATTTTATGTAAATAGAGCACTTGTTCGTTATTATCAAAATAATCTTCGTGGAGCTTTGGCCGATTATGAATTGGCCATACGTACGGATGCAAATAATATACTTGCTTACTATAACAGAGGCCTACTTCGCGCTCAGGTCGGTGATGATAATCGTGCCATAGAAGATTTTGATATCGTCATAAATGCCGAACCTGATAATTATATGGCAATATTCAACAGAGGCCTTTTACGTTCTGCTACAGGGGATATTAGAGGAGCAATAAATGACTATTCAAAGGTTATTGAGGCTTATCCGGATTTCGTCACCGGATATTCGCTTCGTTCTGAAGCTCGTTACAAAATAGGAGATAGAGCAGGAGGTGATGCAGATCAGCTTGTTGTAATTCAAGATCAGACTCGCCGTTTTAATAATGCTTCAGGAAATAATGACAACGAGGCCAATAATTCTGATAACGATAAAACAAGAAAACAATCCGATAAGAATGTACGTAATTATAAGAAGATAGTCGTAGCTGATAATGCCGATAACGTAACAGGTTATTCAAGCGAATATAGAGGAAAAGTACAGAATAGAAATTTTGATGTCAGGTTCTTGCCCCAGTACCATCTTTCCTATTTCATCAAGATTAACGATATTGATCGTGTGCAATATAGCTCTACTCTTGACCGGTTGAATAACACAAGTCCATTCTTCTCGAAAATATATATATCAAACAGCGATATCTCTTTAACCGAATCTCAGATAACCGGTCTTTTCTCAGATATAGACAGACAAACAGCCTATATCTCAGAATATCCTAATGATGCAAAATACTATTTTGCCAGGGCATTGGATTTTTATCTTTTGCAGGATTTTACTTCGGCTGAGAATGACCTATCATCTGCACTTAATATAAACAGCTCATATTGGGCAGCCGTTTTTTGCAGAGCAATGGTAAGGATTAAAATGATAGAACTTAAAAAGGCTGAACAATCATTGGATTTGCACTCCGGCTCTTCATCTTCCGAGAATACCGCACATGAACCCGGTTATCAGTCGGCTATTAATGACCTGACAAAAGTGATAGAGTTGGAACCTCAATTTGCTTATGCATATTATAATAGGGCAACTATTGAAGCTCTTGCAAATGATTATCATGCAGCGCTAATTGATTTTGATAAGGCAATATCTTTAGATGAGGAGTTTGCCGAGGCATATTATAATCGTGGACTAGTACTAGTTTTCTTGAATAGAATAGATGAAGCTGTAAAAGACCTTGGAAAAGCCGGAGAACTTGGTATATATTCGGCATACAATATAATAAAAAGGTTCTCCTCGTCAGATTGATTGGTGAAAAACTTCAATAATGAAAAGTTTTTGATAATTTTGCGAATCTGAAAATTGATAGTTAAATAATTATGATAAAGATATCCTTTCCGGACGGATCGGTACGCGAGTATAACGATGGCGTAACCGGATATGAAATTGCTGAGAGCATAAGCCAGAGGTTGGCACAAGATGTGTTGGCTTGCAGTGTTAATGACAATATTATTGAGCTAAACCGTCCTATTACTGAAGATGCTTCATTCAAACTCTTCAAGTGGGATGATAAAGAGGCCAAGCATGCATATTGGCATACCAGTGCTCACTTGATGGCTGAAGCCATGCAGGAGCTATATCCCGGTATTCAGTTTGGTATCGGACCGGCCATTGAAAACGGTTTTTATTATGATGTTATGCCACCGGAAGGTATTTCACTTAAGGATAGTGATTTTCCTGCCATTGAAAACAAAATGATGGAGCTGGTACAGAAAAAGGAGAAACTTGTTCGTAATGAGATATCCAAGTCCGATGCTATAAAGTTCTTTGAAGCACGTGGTCAGCACTATAAGAATGAACTTATTGCCGATTTGGAAGATGGTACCATTTCAACATATACGCAGGGAAATTATACGGATCTTTGCCGTGGACCTCATCTTGTTGATACATCAGCAATTAAAGCAGTAAAACTTACTGCCGTATCTGCAGCTTATTGGCGTGGTGACGAGAAACGTCCGCAGATGACACGTGTTTACGGTATTTCCTTCCCAAAGAAAAAGATGCTTGATGAGTATCTGACACTTCTGGAAGAAGCTAAAAAACGCGATCATCGTAAGATAGGTAAGGAAATGGAACTGTTTATGTTCAGTGATTTGGTGGGCAAGGGACTGCCAATATGGCTTCCTAAAGGTACAGCATTGAGGCTGCGTTTACAGGATTTTCTTTCACGTATTCAAAAGAGATACGGATATCAGCAGGTCATCACACCGCATATCGGTTCCAAACAGTTGTATGTTACATCAGGTCATTGGGATCATTACGGTAAAGACTCATTTCAGCCAATATCTACTCCGGAAGAGGGAGAAAGCTATCTGCTTAAGCCGATGAACTGTCCTCATCATTGCATGATATATAGATCACAGCCGCGTTCATATAGGGAATTACCTCTTCGTCTTGCCGAGTTCGGTACTGTTTATAGATACGAACAGAGTGGTGAACTCCATGGACTGACCCGTGTACGTAGTTTTACACAGGACGATGCACATATATTCTGTCGCCCCGATCAAGTAAAAGATGAATTTGTACGTGTTCTTGAAATTATTCAGATAATATTCAAGGCTCTGGATTTTGAGAATTTTGAGGCTCAGATTTCTCTGAGAGATCCTAACGATCATGAGAAATATGTAGGCAACGATGAAGTCTGGGAGAAGGCAGAATCTGCAATAGTGGAAGTATGTCAGGAAAAGGGATTGAAAGCAAAAGTCGAATATGGAGAAGCTGCCTTTTATGGACCTAAGCTTGACTTTATGGTCAAAGATGCTTTAGGCCGTCGTTGGCAGTTGGGTACCATACAGGTAGACTATAATCTCCCTGAACGCTTTGAGTTGGAATACATAGGCTCCGATAATCAAAAGTATCGTCCTGTTATGATACATCGTGCGCCTTTCGGCTCAATGGAACGTTTCGTAGCTGTTCTTATTGAACATACAGCAGGTAAGTTCCCATTGTGGCTGATACCTGACCAGGCAGCCATACTGCCTATATCCGAGAAAGCAAATGAATATGCGTTCAAGGTAAAGGAAGTATTGGATCGTTATGATGTACGTGCCTTTGTTGATGATCGTAATGAAAAGATAGGAAGGAAGATACGTGATAATGAAGTAAAGCATATTCCTTATATGCTGGTAGTCGGTGAGCAAGAGTCGCAAAACGGTGAAGTTAACGTTCGCAAGCAAGGTGCCGAGAACCTTGGAAATATGAAAATCGAAGATTTCGGTAAAAAAATTGCAGAAGAGGTTAATAATATGATAAATAAATGGTAAATTTGCGCCCGCTAATGTAAATAGAATTAGATAATAGATAAATTGAAAATAAATAATACGCCTGAATGAAGAAAGACGGTCTGAGTGAACAGTATCTTGTAAATGAGCAGATTCGTGCCAGAGATGTTAGAATAGTAGGTGACGATATAGAGCCAAGAGTGGTGCCTATTCGTGAAGCACTTAGAATAGCTGATGAAAAGGAGTTGGATCTGGTAATGATCTCTCCTAATGCAGTACCTCCGGTTTGCAGAGTAGTAGATTTTTCGAAGTTTATCTATCAACTTAAGAAAAAACAAAAAGAGGCAAAAGCCAAACAGGTTAAAATTGAGGTAAAAGAAATCAGATTCGGTCCTCAAACCGATGATCATGATTATAATTTTAAGTTGAAGCATGCCATAGGTTTTTTACAGGACGGTGACAAGGTCAAGGCATATGTCTTTTTTAAAGGCCGTTCTATACTATTCAAGGATCAGGGTGAGAAATTGTTGGCCCGTTTTACAGCAGACCTTGAAGAGTATGGAAAATTGGAGCAAACACCTTTGCTTGAAGGAAAGAAAATGATAATATTTATCTCTCCAAAGAAAATTGTGAATAGGAAAGAGTCCGTTGAAAGCTCTGAGCAAAAGGCTGATTCGGATAAATGATGATAACAATTAGTACGCTTCGGTATGGTGCGTGCTGTTAATAATAAACTAAAGTTTCAAAACAATGCAGAAATTGAAGACTAATTCCGGTGCTAAAAAAAGATTCGCTCTTACCGGATCGGGTAAAATCAAGAGAAAACATGCTTATCACAGCCACATTCTTACAAAGAAGAGCAATAAGCGTAAGAGAAATCTGGTTCATTTTACATTACTTGATCCAGCAAATGTAAAACAGGTTAAAGACTTGTTGTGCTTGAGATAACCCGTTAGAGATTAGTAAAAGATTAATTAACCGAATTGTTAGCTTAAAGTCCGAAAGAATGGCGCTAACGTTCAAAACAAGAAACAAACTATGCCAAGATCAGTAAATCACGTTGCTTCGAGAGCAAAGAGAAAGAAAATTTTAGGTCTTACCAGGGGTTACTACGGTGCAAGAAAGAATGTTTGGACCGTTGCAAAAAATACTTGGGAAAAAGGTCTTACTTATGCATTCCGTGACCGTAAGGCCAAGAAGAGAGAGTTCCGCGCTTTGTGGATTCAGCGTATCAATGCTGCTGCTCGTCTTGAGGGAATGAACTATTCACAATTGATGGGAGCTATTCATAAAGCCGGTATAGAAATCAATCGTAAGGTTCTTGCAGACCTTGCAATGAATAACCCGGAGGCTTTTAAGGCCATTATAACGAAGATAAAGTAAGAAATATCTTATAATGTAGAAAAAAAAGGAGCCTTATGGTTCCTTTTTTCTTTTTATATATATATCTTTGTATAGCTGCATCGGGTTAGATAGGGAGACTCATCAATTGATTTCGAAAAACCGAGGATCAGCTTCTGCTTCTGATGGCGGGCCACGCCTCGAAAGGGGTAACCTTAGGTCGGTGGATTACAAAGGAAGGGGGCACTCAAATCTTTATTTCTCGGAGTTCTCATCACATCACCGATGCAGCTTTTATTTATTATTATGCC
Source organism: uncultured Bacteroidaceae bacterium (assembly GCA_964403455.1). Taxonomy (GTDB): domain Bacteria; phylum Bacteroidota; class Bacteroidia; order Bacteroidales; family Bacteroidaceae; genus Colenecus. The sequence continues at coordinate 18,568 of CAYOGG010000004.1, forward strand.
ATGATTTGTCTATTTCCTTAAAAGAATATTTTTATCCAATTTTTTATTTATTTTTTTATATCGTTTGTCTTTAGTATATTTGTAGCTAAATGTACTAAACAATTATTATCAGCTTATGAGAAGAATTTTACTACTTTTTTTATGCGTTTTGTTTTATGGGAGTTCGCAAGCGGCAGACGTCTCATTGATGCTTCAAAAATTTGCAGGATTTAAGGCCGGGGATTCGTTGAGAGTAACCGACTATTTGGGAAACCCTTCATCATTTTCGAGTGCGGTGATTGAAAAAGATCCGAAAAATCAATATAATCTGGCTGTTCATGTGAAGACATCAGGTGAGGATCTATTTGTAGAAGTACCATTACCAGACGGTATGACTTCAAAAACAGCTACTGAAGGTAAGGATAGGATATCATTCAAATTTTATCGTTCTGCTGCTGACGGAGCCTCACGTAGTTGCAAGTTTTTTGTTTATTTCGGTACCACAAAAGTATATTCCGATGCCAGTTCTGTATCTCAAGGAACGGCGGGAGAGTGGCAAACCAGAACATATTCCATTACTAAGGCTACGAATAGTAAAACCGTCATGAGACTCGGTATGAGTGCAAGTAGAGGAGACTATTATATAGATGATATAAAGGTGATAGGAATCGATTATATGTATGACTATACCGATCCAACTCAGACTGCACGTTTTTATGCTGATCAGGTAGGTAAGCATCTTGGTGTAGCTGTAAACCCGGGACTCGGCAACGATAGGATGGGTCAGACCGTTTATCGTAATTTCAATATGGTAGTGTGTGAGAATGCTATGAAGTTTGATGCTACCGAACCGAGTCGTAACAGTTTCAGTTACAGTGGAGGTGACAATGTGGTCGCTTTTGCGCAGAGCCACAAGATGTTTGTACGCGGTCATGCCTTATGCTGGCATAGTCAGGTGCCATCATGGGTTAGCAGTAATGGAGCATCTGCAACTAATGATAAAGGTTGGACCAAACAACAGTTGCTGGATATATTAAAAAATCATATATTTAATGTTGCAGGACACTATCGTGGTAAAGTAATTCAGTGGGATGTAGTTAACGAGTGTCTGGATGATAATCAGCCGGACATGAACTCATATAAACTTCGTTCGGGATCGGTATGGAATTACGTGATAGGTGAAGAGTTTATCGACTCGGCGTTCGTATGGGCTCATCAGGCTGATCCTGATGCAGAATTATATCTTAATGACTATAATGTAGGACCTTGGCAGGGTAATCCATCATGGGAAGTTGGGAAGACTCATGCATTATATAATCTTGCAAAACGTCTGAAAGATGATGGTATCCCAATTGACGGAGTAGGATTGCAGTCACATACATCAGTCGGAAATGTCAGCCTTCCAGATATTAAAAGAACCTTTGACGAATTTCAGAATATAGGTTTGAAGTGTATAATTACAGAGCTCGATATGAATCAGGATGGTGCTTCTGAAACGGCACAGGCAGATAAGTATGCCGGCATGGTTAATATTATCAACACTCATGACAATGCTCCATCTATAGTCGTTTGGGGTACTGATGACGCTCATTCGTGGATTGAAGATAGCGAAACCAAGAAACCTCTTTTGTTTAATCCTGATTTCTCAGCAAAGAAAGCCTATCTGAGTGTTGTTCAGACATTCAAGGATTATTCAATACTTATGGAAAATAAACCGATATATATGGAATCTGATGAGGATGACTCGGATATTGTTACAGTATACAATCTAATGGGACAGAAGCTGAACTGCTCAACTCGTGGAGATGTACAGAATCTACCTTCAGGATTATATATTGTAAATGGAAAGAAAGTATTGATACGATAAGTATAGAATTTATCTTTGAGAGCCGCATTTCTTATGTGGCTCTCATTTTTTTTGCCTGTTTGCCGCAGAAAGGGCTCTTTGGTATCTGATAGCATTTATATTATGTCTGGAAAGAGTTGCTGAAAAGTTATGATAACCGGAGAAGTCCTCTTTCGCACACATATAAATATATTTATGGTGTGTATAGTTTAGAACAGCGTCAATACTGTTAGTGCTGACAAATCTTATGGGAGCAGGTGGTAATCCTATATGCTTATAAGTATTATAAGGTGAGTCTATCTGTAAGTGTACATTTAAGACTCTTTTCGGACGCTCCCCTCCGAGTGCGAATATAACAGTAGGGTCTGCTTGAAGAGGCATGTTCTTGTGCAAGCGGTTCATATATAGCCCGGCTACAATTGGACGTTCATCGGTTTTTGCGGTCTCCTCCTCAACAATTGAAGCCAAAGTCATTACTTCCAATTGGGTCAATCCGATTTTTGCGGCTTTTTCTTTCCTCGACTCATTCCAAAAACGATCATGCTCAGTCACCATCCTTTTCATAAATCCTTCACTCGAAACATTCCAATAAAATTCATAAGTATTCGGAATTATCAAAGAAAAAATCGTCTCAGCAGAGTAACCTATAGAATCCAAATACGTAGAATCCTTCAGTAGGTTCGATATCTGTGTAGAGTCAAGCATCAGTTGTTGAGATAGCGCCTTTGCCATATGATCAACAGTACGAGTGCTATTGATGACCACTTTTATAGGAGTCTGAGAACCGGATGACAATACATCGAAAATGTTTCTCGCACTGAATCCTTTTTTAATGGTATAACATCCTGTCTTTACATTGTTATCATACTTGCGTACTTTTAAAAGTAGCTTCAGGCCCAATAACTTTGCATGCTTGTCATGTGTAGATATCTCATTTACAATTATGTCCGAGTTATATTTTTCAGTGATATATATATTGAAGTCATCGACTGTAATCTGTTGTGAAACAAATAGTTTTAGGCCACGAAACATCAGTGCCATAAGTAATATGGCCAATAATCCGATAAACAGTGAAGAATTATTCTTTTGAAACATATATTGATACTTTAAATTCTGGGCAAAAGTAGCTTCTAAAATTTAATAATCATACTGTTCGCCGATTATAATATTTACTAATTCCGGCTTGCACCTATCTTTGAGCCTTACGGCTCCAAGATGGGCGGCGCCTCGGTATTAATGGATTAATTTTGATCTACTCTCGGTTTGCACCTATCTTTGAGCCTGACGGCTCCAAGATAGGCGGCGCCTCGGTATTAATGGATTAATTTTGATCTACTCTCGGTTTGCACCTATCTTTGAGCCTGACGGCTCCAAGATAGGCGGCGCCTCGGTAAAGCCGAAAAAATAAACGAGCTTATTTTTTTGGCTTTACTCTCGGCTTGCACTATCTTTGTTCCCAACGAAAATATTTACCAAATAATAACTTATGAAGAAATTATTATTCTTGCTTTCACTGACCATGTCTTTGTCGGTTGGAGCAAAACAGAACGTAACAGTAACGGTGCATGCTGATAAAGCGGGTAGTACTATCAACAAAGACATTTATGGACAGTTCTCTGAGCATTTAGGATCATGTATATATGGAGGCCTGTGGGTGGGAGAAGATTCAAAGATACCTAATACCCAAGGTTATCGTAATGATGTGCTCAATGCGTTGAAAGATCTCAGTATTCCTGTTATGCGTTGGCCGGGCGGTTGTTTTGCCGATGAATACCACTGGATGGACGGTATCGGTCCAAAGGAGAAGCGTCCTCGTATGGTAAATAACAATTGGGGCGGTATCGTAGAAGACAACAGTTTCGGAACTCATGAGTTCTTAAACCTGTGTGAAATACTTGGTTGTGAACCGTATATCAGTCTAAATGTAGGTAGCGGTTCAGTTCAAGAAGCTGCACAGTGGATTGAATACATGAATGCCGCAGATGGTCCTATGGCCAAGATTCGTAAGGAAAATGGACGTGAGAAACCTTGGAAGGTAAAATACATCGGTATCGGTAATGAAGCCTGGGGTTGCGGTGGTAACATGAAACCGGAGTACTATTCGGATATCTTCCGCCGTTATCAGACATATTGTCGTGATTATAATGGAACAAAGTTGTTTAAGATTGCCAGCGGTGCATCTGACTATGATTATGAGTGGACTGATGTATTGACAAAGAAAGTCGGCTCGATGATGAATGCTGTTTCTCTGCACTACTATACTGTATCGGGTTGGAGCGGCAGCAAAGGTTCCGCAACTGATTTTGATGATGCCACATACTATTGGACTTTGGGAAAGTGTCTTGGTATCGAACCTGTTATACAGAAGCACCTTGCTATCATGAGTAAAAATGATCCTACAAACAGTATTCCTATGCTTGTAGACGAGTGGGGCACATGGTGGGATTCTGAGCCGGGCACACAGTTGTTACAACAGAATACCATGCGTGATGCTTTCGTAGCTTCTCTTTCTCTTGATGTATTTCACAAGTACTGCGATCGCATTCAGATGTGTAATATAGCTCAGGTGGCAAATGTATTACAGTCGATGGTTCTGACTAAGGATGATAAGATGGTTCTTACACCTACCTATTATATATTCAAGATGTACAAACCTCATATGGATGCAAAATTCATTCCTACTGATGTAGAGAACTGCGATGTGAAACTCGTTCCAAACGAACGTTATGCCGCCAATCCTGATGAGTCTGCAACACGTCCTCTTCCAATGTTCAGTTCAACTGCCTCGAAGGACAAATCAGGCAAGTTGCATATCTCCCTTTCAAATGTAAAGGTTGATGAGGCTCAAACTGTTACTGTTAATATAGAGGGTTTCAAAGCCAATAAGGTAACCGGCACAATTCTCTCATCAGCTAAAGCTACAGATTGTAACACCTTCGAAGCTCCTAATAAAGTTCAGTTAGTAGAATTCAAGGATGCCAAGATTGATAAGAAAACAGGTGCATTAATCATTGAAATGCCAGCCCTGAGTATTGTCACTCTTGAAGTTGAATAAAAAAATAAATCATCAACAAAAAAAGGAACTCATGAAGGGTTCCTTTTTTTGTTGATGAGCGGTAAACGGGGTTCGAACCCGCGACCATAGATATTTAGCGAAGCTCGAAGTCCCCCATTGGGGGATATAGGGGAGTTTAAAAGGTCAAATCTTCCCAAGTCGAAGGTCGCCTGGTCGCTAAATGAACACAAAAAAGAGGAATCACAACAGATTCCTCCATGAGCGGTAAACGGGGTTCGAACCCGCGACCTTCGGCTTGGGAAGCCAACGCTCTACCAACTGAGCTATTACCGCAATTCGCCCGCGAAGTTAGCAAAAAAAATACCGGTATTCAATAAGGTTCCGGTAATTTCTACCGACATAAAAGAAGCTTTTTGTTTATAAACCTTCTTTTATACAGGCTGATGTTGTTTCCTGAGCAGGTCATTAACATTTTTGACCGGATTGAATGTAGAGAGCGGAACCTCAACGAAGACTGTATTCCAATCACTCATCGCGCCATTCCAAAGACCCGGAAGTTCCAGAGCTTTAAGCTCGCGACCATTCTTGGATTTGTTGGATATGAAGCCGGTAGAATGATCTACATAGTCAGTTAGATTGAATTTTTCATCCTTATATCCGCGTAGAGCACAAACCAGATCAACAGGATTGAAATGTGAACCTTGAATAAACAGAGACTTTTTACGTTCATCATTCATGTCAATCTGAGAACTCTCCAGAATCTGCGTAGAAATGGTTCCATCGCTATTATATGCCAAAAATGGTCCACCACCCGGTTCTCCGGAATTTTTCACCATACCGCATACACGGATAGGGCGGTTGAACTTTTTATATAGAAAATCTGCCAAAGATTTATCATCCATATCTTCAAGTCCCGAACGTTTGCAGTTCAGGATCTTCTGAAGGTATGCAGCCATTGTCAGCAGTTGCTGACGTGAGTATTTTTTAGAATCAATTAGTCTCAGATAATCAAAAATCTTATTCTCGACACTTATCAATATACCTGCAATCAGTTTCTTATTAGTAATAGTATCAGCTTTTAGATGATCCGGAACCACATTGTCGATATTTTTTATAAATATGACATCAGCTTCTATTTCATTTAGATTCTCGATCAAAGCACCGTGACCTCCCGGACGAAAAACCATGTTACCTTGTTCGTCACGGAATGGTTGAAATGAGTCATCAGCAGCAACAGTGTCTGTGTTTGGCTTTTGTTCCGAAAAACTTATATCGAAAGTCACGCCATATCTTTTTGACATGGCAGCTTTACTGGATTCCGCCAAAGATTTGAATAATGCTAAGTGTTCATTAGAGACGGTAAAATGAAGATGTACAGTCCCATCAGTACTCGTAGCATATAGAGCTCCTTCAGCCATGTGCTCTTCAAGAGGAGTACGAGCCCCGTTGATATATTTGTGAAATTTAATAAGACCTTTTGGTAATGAACCGTAATTCATTCCTTTTGTCAAAAGCAGATTTTCAATAACCGATTTATAAGAACCCATGAAAATCAGGTCAAAAATACCATGACCTTCATTTTCCATACAGACCTTATTCAGGTCATCGAAGAATGCAAAATCCTGGATTTTATCGAAGAACTTCTTTTCAAAGTCAGTATTAGGAACGGTATATTCCGCATCAAGAAATTCAAAAAGGTCTTTAAACATACGGCTTGCTGCACCTGAAGCCGGAACGAACTTTGTAATTCGATGCCCGCTGCTGCAATATGTATCCCAAGTTTTGATATAAGCAGAGCATTGATCATCATCTATGGTTATAATACCATTGCCAATCGTTGCTGCAGCCTCAATCTCAAGATAGGGAAACCCTGAACGGATGTGATTTAATTGATTCTCAACCTCTTGGGTTGAAATACCTTTTTTCTTTAAAATAGAAATATCTGTATTGTTGAACATAATCCTCGAAAAAGCTACCAAAAGTAACTCCAAAAGCGGAATTAACAAAGAAAAAACGAAGATTTTGTCTCACAAATGATTTTTTTCATACCTTAGCGCTTCAAATCAACTGATAAAAATCAAATGAAAAGATTGAATATATTGATGCTTTCCTTTATAGGTCTATTGCCTTTTACCTCAAATCAGACAATACTTGCTCAAAACAACACCTCCAATTCTTCTGCCAAGTATGCTGAAATTACGTTTGACCAGACCACCCACAGCTTCGGCGTTTTTGATGTAAAAAATGGTACGCAATCCTGTTATTTCGTTTTTAAGAATACAGGAAGCAAAGATCTTCAAATATTGAATGTAGTTACATCCTGCGGCTGTACCGAACCAATATATCCCAAAAAGGCAATTGCTCCGGGTGCCAAAGATTCCATAAAAATTACTTATGACGGCACCACCCGTCGTCCGGGTGTATTCAGAAAAGTTATCACCGTAACTTCAAACGCAAAGGTCGATAATGCTTATTTATATATTACCGGTGAGATGGTAGATGCGTCTGCTACAGAACGTATCACAAATGAGTTGAATTCCGATAAAAAGAGTAAGTAGAGGATCCTGATTATGGCTTTCGGTCAATAGAGATGACAAATAGTGTATTCCCATCCACCCGAAACGCAACCTCGTATTCCGAATAGAAGAACTTATACACCCTTAATGAGTCTTTTTGATAGTGAGGTCTGGGATCTCCTGCAAGTACCTCATGTAGAGTCTTCAATTCTGTTTCTGATAAAACGCTTTGCAGATTCTCAGGAAAAATCACTTCCAAAGTGCTCCCCTCAATCCCTTTCGTAAATCCACCCACAGCATCAGGTCTGCAATCAGTGTAAGGAATGTACGGCTTAATGTCGATTATCGGTGTACCATCCATCATATCCACTCCGCTTACTATCAGTCTGGGACCTTCCGGTGAAGACAATTCTATAGACTCCAATTTAACACAAGAGAGACCAATAGGATTAGGCCTGAAAGGAGAACGTGTGGCAAATACTCCCATACGAACATTTCCTCCAAGTCTTGGTGGGCGAACGGTAGGAGACCATCTCTCGGAGTTTGATCCTTTACGAATAGCATTAGAGAACTCCCATAACAGCCAGATGTGCGAGAAACCCTCCAATCCACGCAAAGCATCCGCATTGGCATACTCCGTTTCAAAGGTTATAATCCCGTAAAGAGATTCTATTAAACCGCTCTGCCGCGGAATCCCGAATTTGTCAGGGAAATCCGTTTTGATAGTTGCTATACGTACCATTTTCCTTCTTTCGTGCGAAAGTACCAAAATAATTTAATTAAATTTGCTATTTAGAATTCATTTGGCACCGTTCGATAATATGCATTGGAGAATATTCCGTATGTTTTTTTTAGTACTTCTGACATCAATGATGGGAGTAAGACCCTGTCATGCGGTGATTTTGGTGCCTCAAGACAATCATGGGGTCAAAACCGACTATAATCATGTTCTTGTTGATAGTAAAATCTCATCAGACTCATTGACGGCATACAGTTTCAATGACCTAAATGACGCGTTAGATTATGCATTGATAATGGGCTCGGCGGAGCTGATGACAATCTATATAACTCCTGGAAATTATACCATAAAAAGCATAAACTGTAACAATATACTTCTAAGTGGATTATCTGTGAATGGAGATGATATAGTAATCCGTAGAGCCGGAGGTACGGCAGAGTTTCGTGGCGATGGTATCAGAGTAGAAAATGCCACAATAGATGACTGCCTGTTCGGAGACATGATACACTATAAGAATTGTAAACTCATAACACCGCCCGGACGTATCTTAGCAGATGCCTCAGGACGGAGATTATATGAAAAATGCCGATTTGAATGCTATGATGATGCCCTAAATGGGGATGCCGTGTATGTCAATTGTACATTCGAACTATATTCAGGCGCACCGATATATGAGTCCGCAGGTAATGGAACCATTTTTCTGGGCTGCCTTTTCAAAACATATTTCTCAGACGTACTATATCTGACTCGAAAAGGACGAGTAGCACTTGCCGACTGTGAATTTAATGGCGATTGTGCCGCAGTGTATTGGACCCCAAACCCACGATGTCAGGATCGCTACTATCAGGACGGAGTCACATTGAGAGGAACGGACTATATAGTCTCTAATGATACTCTTATTACGGTAGATATGAGCGGATTAAGACTATCTGAGGCATATAGTTTCACTTACAAAGGAGCAAAACATTACAATATCTATAATCTCCTTCAGGGGTCCGATGGGTGGGATCCTCTGCAACAGAAAAAAACATTGTCAGCAGTCTCTTCTTTCTACGGACGAAAACTCACCGAATTGCAGACGGAATTATCTATTTACCCGACAATAGCATTAATAAATAGTAAAAAAGATACCATAACCTTTCAAGCGAAAGGAGTATCCGTTATCGGTTGGAATGTTACAGATGAACGTTTGCGTTTAATACCCGAAAAAGATAATAATATGATATCTTTGACGATAAATTCGGATGTAGAAGATGTCAATTTTACTGCTATTCTGGAAGTATATACAGATTACGGATTACAGGCATCCTCTGAATTGAAGATAAAGGTACAAAGTGATGCAAAAAAATCCAAGATATCCGAAAAAAGAAGCAGACTGTTCGGTAGAAATAAAAGAGTAGGCAAATGAGACATACGCTGCGATATATTTTCATTGTGATATTAGCCTCACTATCTTTCTCATCTGCTTTATGTGCCGATGAGAAAACTTCTGTAGAATATACCGAGAATCTCTTGCTGCAACGGGCCGAATCATTTATCTATGAAAATCCGGACTCGGCTGAACATTATGCAGGACTCGTCTATTCGATGTCCGATCATCGCTCCAAACAGCGTATTGACGCAATGAACACATTAGCCCGCGTAGCATTTTTCCGTATGGACTATGTACAGTCGGAGGAGATATACCGCTCCATATTGAACCGTACAAAAAACCGTTTGGAGATATTGAATGCTGAAATATGGCTAATGAAGATATGTCAACGTATCTCAGACAATATCTCATTCTATGAATACCGAAATGAAGCACTAATCAATATGACATCCATCTCGGAAGAGTCCGATGCCATGACAGACGATGAACAAAATTATTTCACACGTTTGGAAAATGATTTTCGCATGGTATCAGCCCTGTACTACTATGAACTGGAGCAGACATCACAGGCAGATCAAGAGCTATCTCACATAGAGACAGATGCCGCTTTTAGAGCAGATACCACACTATATCTGTTATTCACCTATCTAAGAGGAATGGGAATAGGTGTAGATTCCCGTGATCGGACAGAAGCCGTGATGACCAGATTGCGCAGTTTTGATAATAGCCTTAGAGTAAGCTCTCAGAGTGGAAATATCAAGATGCAGGCTATGGCTACCCGAGGTATAGCGGAGTTACTTCTTGAACCCGGTGCATCGGAAATATTCTATCGCTCAGGAAGTAATTTGCTGGATCGTCTCAATTCTTCTGATATTTCCCGTGAACTATTACCTACGCAACTTACTCTGAAAGCATTACAGCTATTTCTGAAATTCGATGACACATATGAAGTGATAGGATGTTACAGGTTATTGGCATCCTGTTATATAGAGCGTGAGATGTATGATGAGGCTGTAAAATATCTCACTATGGCACTTGAAATGCTTAATGACAATTGTGAGAAAATATATTCTGATATAAAAGATCTGCCTCCATTGGAAGCATATAGAAGTGATAATGAAATAGTCGAACTCAAATGGCTTACCGAAGTTCCATTTGCTACCGTTCCCGGCTGTATGAGTGCTATTCGTGAGCAGATGAGCCTGGCTTATTCAGGACTTAACAATAAAGTAGTGTCGGACTATAACAGAAATGTATATCTCGAGTTGCAGAAGACACTCCGTTTGGATCGCCGTTATGAGGCGCGTACTCAATTGCTTAAGCGTACCAATGTCAGATTGTTTACATCACTATACGCCGTAATCATTGGTCTCGTCTTTTTCATAACCTTTTTTCTGATTTTTGACAAGAGAATCAGAAAACGCAACTTACAGTATATAACAGTCCTTCAAAGAGTAATGAAACTGTGTGAGGCCATATTACGCCCGTTACCTGCCACAGAATCTGCTATTGAAGAGCTAAGCCGGATTGTAAGCCCTGAGTTGACCGGCCTTTTGGGAGCGGATAGTGTTGAGTTGTCGGGTGAGAAAATGGATAGTCTGCCGAAAAACTTATTAATTGTACCCTTGAATATCGGAGGAGAAGAGAACCTAGCGGGATATATGTACGTGTATTATAGTCATAGACTAAGTAATGACAGCAAAACCATAATTAACACTATCGTTCCGTATCTGGCTACAGCCATAAAAAATGCCAATGAACTGATGGGGCAGGAGGATCGCCGTCGTCAGATAGTCAAACAGCATTACCTGTATCAGCTCCATGCAGAAGACAACAAACGTGAGAATCTGAATCGCAAAACATGCTGCTCGGTAGTTACGGAGTGTCTGCCATACATAGACCGCATGAAATCGGAAATATCGCATCTGAAAACCGATATCAAGGAGGGTTCGGAGTATATAAACAGACTTCAATACATATCCGAGTTATCAGGGCGTATCAATGATTATAATGATTTGCTCTCAGCATGGATCAAGGTGCGTCAGGGATTAGTACATCCCAACATAGAGAGCTTCCGGTTACAGACACTGTTTGATATAGTGAACCGTGGCCGCAGCAGTTATCGCATGAAAGGCCTCACACTTGATGTTAATACCACAGATGCAATAGTACGTGCCGATAAGGTGTTGACCCTGTTTATGATAAACACCCTTACCGAAAATGCCGGCAAGTTTACTCCATCAGGTGGCACCATAACCGTCAACGCAGTTGAACAAAGTGACTATGTTGAGATATCGGTAAGTGATACGGGAATTGGTCTAAGTGCGGAAGATGTTCAGAAGATAGAGAATGAGAAAGTCTATGATCCTGACACCATCGGCACTTCATCACCAATAAAAAAGAAAGGCAGCGGTTTCGGTTTGATGAACTGCAAAAGTATCATTGAAAAATACCGCAGGAGCGATAAACTTTTTGAGGTATGCAAACTCACTGTTGAGAGTGAACTCGGTCATGGAAGTCGCTTCTCCTTCCGTCTTCCAAAAGGAATTCGTAAGAATATACTTATGGTGATTCTTCTTTTTACCGGTGCATTCGGAGTGCAGGCTCAAAATGTCGATTTCGATTCATTATTGTTTTCGGCATACCGCCATGCGGAAAGTGCCTACATGTGTAATGTAGAAGCAAAATATGATTCCGCCATGATATATGCCGACTCCGCAATAATTGATTTGAATCTGGATTATTTGCAAAATGGCGGCAATGTCGATGACTCTATTTTGTCCTTATATGAGGTAGGTGAACCGGCAGAGATAGGTTGGTTACAGAGTGGCTTCAGAACAGATTATGAAACTATATTGTGGCTCCGTAATGAGGTGGCCGTATCAGCATTGGCCCTGAGAGATTGGGACCTCTACAGATACAATGATGATGCCTATCTGAAGCTGTTCAAACTATATTATGGAGAGAGTCTTATAGAGCAGGACTGTAAGATATTGCAACGCTCCAACAGCAATCTTTCAATAGCAATCATACTGTTTATCATGCTGTTGGTGCTCTTTCTTATAATACATTTTGTAGTGTATTACCGACATTGGCTACGTTACCGAAGCGACCTGCAGCAGGTATTACGTGTAGTAAACCGAATCTCCGAGTCCACAGCCGTGTCCGACACCGATCATTTTGACATAAATAATATACTACAGCATATAGTAGACAACACATTCGATGAGATAAACCATCTCTTTGCCGTCCGGACCATAATGCTTGCCATGGAAGAAGACGGACATATAATCACAGCCGTTCACACATCCGAAGAATGTGACGAGAGGCTCAAAGAACGCGTCTATAACAGCTTCCAAAGCGGGAAGCCGTGCAGCACATCGGACATGCTCTGTCAGGCTTTGCCGTTGACCGTCATACAAGAAGGGAGCCAGCATATTGTGGGTGTATTAGGTATTCGTTTGGTGCGTGTTCCAGATGATACTTGGCAGATGACTACCGATATGATAATAAGATACCTTGCTGCAGCACTATATAACTGCGTAGTCCGTATCGAATCAGGCTTCCGTGACATAGAGCAGCTACAAGATGAGGCAGATCGGGTACGTTATGAAGACGGACGCCTACATGTCAGAAATCTGATACTTGACAACTGCCTTTCAACACTTAAACACGAGACAATATACTACCCGAACAGAATACTTCAGATAGTTAATTCAATAGATGAGAATACCGACCGCGAGTCATTGATAACCCATACAGACGACATGTATGAATTGGTATCATATTACAGAGAAATATTCGGAATCCTTAGCCAACACGCTACTCTCCAGACCGGTGAAACACTATTGCGAACACAAAATATCAGCGTAAACAAACTCCTGGATAGTGCCGGAGCATATTTTAAAAAGAGCAGAAAACGGGCAGAGATTAATCTTTCAATAGAACACCGACAGGCAGACCTCATCATCATAGGTGACGAAGTAATGTTGAGCTACCTACTGAATAACCTTCTGGATAGCGCCATGCAGATGGAGTCCACACAGCAATTGACATTGACCGCCGGTACTGACGGTGATTTTGTTCGTTTCAGCCTGTACAATCACAATGTAAAACTCAACCGCGAAGAGCTTGATCAAATATTCACACCTTTGCACAATAAAAGCGATATGGCATATCCCGTTTGCCGTCAGATAATAAGAGAACATGATGAACACTTCGGTCATATAGGTTGTCGTATCGTAGCAGAGCCTTCCGATGACGGATTCGTAATCTGGTTCACAATAGTAATGAAGAAATAAACTAAATATATGGAAAAATACAAAGTAATAGTAGTAGAAGATGTCTCATTAGAATTAAAGGGGACACTCTCTATCATAAGAAATGAAATACCCGAAATAGAAGTCGTAGGGACAGCTATGACAGAACGCGAGTTCTGGTCACTGATAGATGGCGATCATCTGCCAGATATGGTACTTCTTGACCTCGGACTTGGTGGCTCCACCACCATCGGGGTCGATATCTGTCGTCAGTTGAATACCAAATACCCATCAGTCAAAGTACTCATCTTTACAGGAGAAATATTGAATGAACGCCTGTGGGTAGATGTCTTGGATGCCGGAGCCGAAGGCATAGTGCTGAAGACAGGAGAACTGCTCACACGCAATGAGGTAGTAGATGTCATGTCAGGAAAGAGACTCGTCTTCAACCAGCCCATCCTGGAAAAGATAGTAGAACGCTTCAAACAGTCAGTACTCGCTGAAGGGATACGTCGCAGTGCATGTATCACCTATGAGATAGACGAATATGATGAACGCCTGCTACGCCATCTGGCATTGGGATATACCAAAGACATGATAAGCGAATTGCGTACAATGCCATTCAGTAGCAAGTCACTGGAGAAACGACAGGTAGATCTGATAACCCGACTCTTCCCTGAATATGATCAACGTGGAGTCAATGTTACCCGTCTAGTAGTCAAAGCAATCGAATTGCATATCATAGACCCATCAAAACTCGAATCAGATGATTAAAAAGGGTAGGGACATATATCTGCCGCATCCGGCCATAGTATATCTGGCTCTTACCATCATAGTGATACTCACATCATGGATAGGCAGCATATATGAGATACGAGGTGTCAACAAGAACGACGAATTGATTCTGCGCAACTTGCTCAATGTACAGGGCATTCGCTGGATGGTCCGCTCAGCAGCCTCATCACTATCCACTGCACCCATAGGAAATGCTCTTCTTATACTCATCTCCATTGGCATCGGCATCTCAAGTGGCATCTGGAAAACATTGATACAATTATTCTCTCGTGGAAAACTCTCTCCGAAAGAGCGTAATGCCATAACAGTTTCGGTAATCATATTGTTTTTATACTTGGTCATGATAGGCTTGGGCCTCTTCGGCAAGAGTCATCTGCTACTTGGCGTCACAGGAACACTTCATAATAGCCCTTTCTTGAGCGGTGCCGTCTTTCTGCTAACTTTAGCCATTGTATTACCCTCCATATTCTACGGCATGATAACAGACGCTTTCCGTACGGCTGACGATTGTATCAATGCCGGTACCTATACCATCTCCACTGCCGCATCCTTCTTGATAACCATGTTATTTGCTTCTCAGCTACTATCAGCCATAAATTATTCTCATCTGGATATCTTCCTCCATCTGAACACTACCAAGATGAATATAATATCTCTCTTGCTCTATTGGATTCCCCTCCCAATAATTTTAGTAAGACAAGTCCGGAGCTAACCTCCATCGCAATTTACCATAGTACTGAGTCTTTTCCTGCTTCTCACAGATATGACTGAAACTGTCGTTTCGAAAAAGTATTAAAAAAACACTCTGAACGTAGATGAAATGTTATTCATCAAAAATAATGTCGATAGTTTGTTTTCTGAAAAATAAAAAACTAATTTTGCACCCGCTAAAAGCGTTGGTTCCGTAGCTCAGCTGGATAGAGCAACAGCCTTCTAAGCTGTGGGTCTTGGGTTCGAATCCCAACGGGATCACAAATTTGTAATGCGGCAAGACGAAAGTCTTGCCGCATTTATATTAAGTGTAGCCAAAGCGAAAGCTTGTTTTCACTTTGGCTACACTTAATATAAATGCTCATTCAAACATGAAAAGTTCGAATGAGCATTTATAATTTTGTGGCCATCAGCCCCCCGCAGGGGTAAGGGATGCACCGCAGGTGAATCCCAACGAGTGGAAAGCTGCCCGTATGAAAT
>CAYOGG010000005.1:0-33514 GCA_964403455.1 uncultured Bacteroidaceae bacterium
GGGTCTTTAAAGATGGAAAGGCAATTAATCCTTTGAGAATGGATCTTCCGGCTGTTGATCCGATAGATGCATCCGATATGACTGCTTATTTATCTTCGGTAAAAGAATACATGAAGGTGGTTGGTATTGAGGATGATAACCGGATAGAATAAGTAAAAAAATGATATAGAAATAGGGTTAGAAATTATCTAACCCTATTTACTTTGTGATTCCGGTGGGATTCAAACCCGCAACCTTCTGATCCGTAGTCAGATGCTCTATTCAGTTGAGCTACGGAACCCTCAAAAGCGGTGCAAAGATAGAGCTTTTTTTCGACTTATCAAGTGCGTGAAGGCTTTTTTTCTAATAATTACTCAATAAATCTCTCATTAATCATAAGGAGGCCAATGGTAATTCCAAAAGTGGTTGTATTCCATTTTGAATTTGAGAAAGTTACAAATGCATTGGCACTGACTTTTCCATATTGAGCTACCAAGGAGATCTCGCCCAAAAAAGAAGCTTTTGAGAAATAGTCACCAAGATAAGGTTTTCCATTATCATTTATTATTGGTCTTACAGGTAGATAACAATAAAACTCACTACGTAGATGCATATAACTATTAAGTGGAAATATTGGCTTAATACCTGCTGCTACATATTCGTTAGAACGGAAAGAAGGGTCATATATGAACTGACTATTAACAGTAGGCTCAAATTTGTCTGCTTGCATTATTGTCGCATAATAATTTGAGGCGAAATTTCGTGTCGAATAAAAAGCCCTATAATATTCACCTAAAATAAAACGTGTTGATATCTTATTATAAAATTCTAATGTTCCGGATGTTTGCAGCCATGACTGATAATAAGCTTTTTCATTATTATTAGTAGTACCTCCTGCAAGAAAAGACTCCTTCTCGGTATATATCTGGGCTATTAGTGTTTCTGATCTACCTGCTGTAGGATATTGAGATTTGTTTAGTGTTGTGCCACCAATCTTTATTGAACCGCCGAATATTTTATGTTTGCTGACATCAAGTCTGAATCTGGATAAATCTATATTATTAGATTGAACGTATGAATCTTTATGGTAAGCCGCACCTATAGAGAATTCAGCTTTAGAATTATTCCTAAAGGGTAATGCCATTTTTATTTTCGAAAAATATTCTAATTCTTTGTTTATTGCCGGATTAACATTATCCTCAAATACATAGTTTGATTTGAAGTAATTGATGTTGTTATATGCTACTTGCCATGACATAGCCATAGGAACTTTTCCGGCAAAATCAAATCTGGTTAATAGTTGTGCATTGTTATATGCACGGCCAATCTGGCCTTCCAATAAATATTCAACGGATATCTCGTTCATCCTTTTATACGATGCGGCTCCATATATTTGGCTTGTTGTACTGGAGGATAATCCGCCACCAATGTGTATTATAGGATTTTCGTCAATATCAACATCCAATATTATTGTATATGTAGAATCGATAGGATTAAATTCGGTTTTTGGTATTACCTCATTAATAATATCATCGGAAAGCAACCTGAAATATCCCATCTTAAATTGTTCAAATCCAAATATACGATCCTTATCCGGTTGTAATTCGCTTTTTATGAAGTCTGCCTGTAAACGTGATACTCCGTTTACTTTTATATCCTTAAATATAAATTCCGGCATCTTCGACTTAAATTTTTTACGTTCTGCATTTAAAGAAATTGTATCTCTTCTTGCTGATATTCTGCTCTTTATGGAATCAATCATTGAGATCGTGGTATTATAACCCAACGTTTCAACTTCATTGAGTTTATGGAAATCCAATAGTCCAACAGAACTAAGATCAAACGACAATTTTATTCCCAGACTATCAGGAAGATTATAATCACTCTTTTGTATAATCATACTTCTGATTTGTTCGACAAGATCGAATTCATCCGGAATAGGTTCTTTACCAACAACTACACTTCCGATTATTATGTCAGGATGAAACTCATTAATCATAACATCATATGGGAAATTATTATAGATACCTCCATCATATGCGATAATAGAATCAATCTTAATTGGTCGAAATACAAAAGGAAAAGACATGGATACTCTTACGGCTTCTCCCAAATCTCCTTTTCTCAATATTATCTCGGTTTTATTGAAAACATCGGAAGCGACAGATCTGAACGGTACAAAAAGGCTATCATAATTGTTTTTGCATGCGGCAGTTGCTGCTGCATATACATCAACGAAAGCTAAATTCATTTGAGACGGATTAACAACACTAATTGCAGTAGGGCGTATGATTGTTAATGAATCACGAACGGATATTTCAGCATTGAATATTGACGGTTTAGGTGAATTCTGCTTAAAGAAAAATTGATACGTCATATCCTTCTCGCCGGTGTACCATTTACTAAATTCTTCAGAACCAATCAACTTCTCCATTTCATCAGGAGTGTAGCCCATTGCATATAATGAACCGATTATAGCCCCAATAGATGTTCCGGTAATATAGTCAATAGGTATCTCATTTTCTTCCAATGCACGAATGACTCCAATATGTGCCATACCTTTGGCTCCACCTCCGCTAAGAACCAAGCCTACACTTTGTCCAAAAGCAGAAAGAGTACACATAATTACTAAAATAATAATAGACAATCTCTTCATAACTATCACCGATTATTTTCAATTCTCAAATTTAGTATAAAAAAAAAGCACCATTGGGTTATATGGTGCCTTTTTTGGATATTTTTGTTATTAAATCAATTCGATGCTTCGTTTTATGAATTTATTGAGAGCTTCTCCTTTCAACATCCCATTTTGAAGTAGAGCCAGATCTATCAATTCATGAATCACCTTATTTTGAGAGGCATAATCAGAATAAATACGCTTGATTTCCGATTCTGTCTCTGAAATCTTATTTTCTACATCATTCAGTTCGTTTTTATTCGATTCAGATACTTCCTCTGTTTTCTTACCTTCTTTTTCCTTTTTAAGTTCTGAGGCTCTATTCTTTGATACTTCTAGTGTTTCAGAAAAAGGTTTAACCTTTTCTGAGCATGCCGAAGTTGCGTCTACGAGCACATTCTGGATAAGCTTATGGTCACTATTAAGAATAACATTAAACATATCGGGCATTTCTCCATAAAAACTCATTCCGGATTGGATTGATGACATCTCTTTCATTCTACGCATATATTCGCTGCGAGTAACAATTACAGGCTGGGATGTTTCACCCATAGAAGTAATATTGATATTGAATTCTATTTTGTCCATCTTTGGTATCTGACTCTCAAAAACATTTGAAAGAATATCCCGGGCCGGTTTTGAAAGAGAGTCTTCATTTTTATTATTCTTTACAATCAAATTATCCACCGCGTCGCTATCAACACGTAAAAAACGACTGCTATTACCAAACTTCTGTTCCAACATTCCAATGACAGCCACATCCAAATTATTGTCCATTAAAAGGACATTATAACCTTTATTTTTTGCTGTCTCGATGAATCCATATTGCTCTTCAATATTATTGGCATATAGGTAAATCAGATTCTTGTCTTTATCAGTTTGATTCGCTTCAATCAGTTTTTTGTATTCTTCGAATGTATAGTAACTTGATTCGGTATCCTTGAATAAGGCAATTTTTTCCACCTTATTATAGAATTCCTCTTCAGTTAACATTCCATAGTTTATAAACAACTTAACATCATCCCACTTCTGTTCAAATTCCTTTCGGTCATTCTTAAATATTGAGGTTAATCTGTCCGCTACCTTTTTTGTAATATAACCGGAAATCTTCTTTACATTAGAATCACTTTGCAGATATGAACGTGATACATTTAATGGAATATCTGGTGAATCAATTACACCATGCAAGATAGTAAGAAAGTCAGGAACTATTCCTTCAACAGAATCTGTCACATATACCTGATTGCAATATAGTTGAATCTTATTCTTTTGCAAGTCAATATTGCTTTTGATCTTTGGAAAGTATAGAATACCGGTCAAGTGAAAAGGATAATCAACATTCAGATGTATCCAGAATAGCGGCTCGTCCGACATGGGATATAGCTCACTATAGAATTTTTTGTATTCTTCATCTTTAATGTCTGACGGAGTTTTAGTCCATAGAGGCTCGGTACAATTGATTATATTGTCTTCATCCGTATCGACATTCTTTCCATCTTTCCATTCCTTCTTTTTTCCACAAGCTATTGGAATAGGTAAGAAACGACAATATTTTTTGAGTAATCCTTGAATAGTATTTTCTTGAAGGAACTCCTTGCAATCATCGTCAATATAAAGAATAATTTCCGTACCTCTGTCTTCTTTTTCAACTTCAGTTAATGAGTATTCCGGTGATCCGTCACAACTCCATTTTACAGCTTTTGATTCTTCTTTATATGATTTGGTGATTATTTCAACCTTGTTTGAAACCATAAAAGCAGAGTAGAATCCTAGACCGAAGTGTCCAATAACCTGATTTGCATCATCCTTGTATTTCTCCAGAAAGTCATTCGCACCGGAAAATGCAATCTGATTGATATATTTATCAATCTCATCCGAGGTCATACCAATACCACGGTCTATAACGGTTATTGTTTTATCAGAAACCTTGACTTGTACAGTCAAATCACCAAGTTCTCCCTTAAATTCACCTTTTGATGATATCGTTTTAAGTTTTTGAGTCGCATCGACTGCATTTGATACTATTTCACGTATAAAAATCTCGTGATCACTGTAAAGAAACTTTTTGATTACCGGGAATATATTCTCGGTAGTAACTCCAATTTTTCCTTTTCCCATATTATTGAATATTGAATATTATTATTTTTTGCGTTATACATAATACAACAAAAATGCCAGACGAGGATACGTCTGACATTTTGACAAGTATTGCGTCCTTACTGACTATATGTCAAGAATCTATTTCGGGACGTTTTATTAGTTCAACCGATATTTCATCTGATCCATCTTGAACATTCATTCTCAATATATCTCCCGGTTGACATTTATCTTCAATTAATATCTCGGATATTTTATCTTCTACGTATGTCTGAATTGCTCTTTTAAGAGGTCTTGCTCCATATTCCGAACTAAATCCTTTTTCGGATAGAAACGAGCAAACTTCTTCAGAATATTCAAATTCATATCCAAGTTCTTTAATTCTATTCTTCAGCTCTTTTAATTCTATTATAACTATCTGTTCAATAGACCCTTTGTCAAGCTGATGAAACATTATTATTTCATCGATTCTGTTTATAAATTCCGGCGCAAAAGACTTATTAAGGGCTTTTCTAATCAGTTCTTGAGCCAATTCAGATCTACCGGATTCACCTGCTTCAAAGCCTACACCTCGACCAAAATCTTTTACTTGACGCGAACCTATATTAGAGGTCATTATAATAATGGTATTTCTGAAATCTACAGTACGGCCATCGCTGTCCGTTAGACGTCCTTCATCCATAACTTGTAAAAGAATATTGAAAACATCTTGATGAGCTTTCTCTATTTCATCGAGCAAGATTATTGAGTATGGTTTTCTACGGACCTTTTCAGTCAATTGACCGCCTTCATCATATCCCACATATCCCGGAGGTGCTCCGACAAGACGTGATACGGTAAATTTCTCCATGTATTCACTCATGTCAATTCTAATAATTGAATCACTGCTACCAAACATCTGTTCAGCCAATTCCTTAGCCAACATTGTTTTACCTACTCCGGTAGGACCTAAGAATAGGAACGAACCAATTGGCTTGTTTGGATTCTTCAATCCAACTCTTCCGCGTCTTATAGCACGTGTTATTAGATCAATGGCATCATCTTGAGATATAACTTTTGATTTTAGTTTGGATGACAATCCTTTGAGACGAATACCTTCTTCTTGAGCCAGTTTCTGAACAGGTATACCACTAATCATAGAAACGACGTTGGCAATACTTTCTGTATTAACCACCTCACGCTGTTGATTTTGTGATAACTCCCATTCTTTTTTCATTTTCTCCAATTGAACTTCACACTCTTTCTCTTTATCTCTAAAAGTTGCGGCAAGTTCAAAATCTTGTTTTGAAACAGCTTCATTTTTTTTCGATTTTATATCATCGATCAGGTTTTCCTGATCCTCAATATTCTTTGGAACCACATAATTGAACAGATGTGTCCTTGCACCGGCTTCATCCATAACGTCTATTGCTTTATCTGGGAAACTTCTGTCTGAGATATATCTGTCTGACAGCCTAACACAAGATTCAATAGCCTCCTCAGTATAAGTTACATTATGATGCTCTTCATACATTCCTTTAATATTGGTAAGTATTTGCAGAGTCTCGTTATACGATGTAGGCTCAACTATTATTTTTTGAAAACGTCTTTCAAGGGCTCCGTCTTTCTCTATTGTTTTGCGATATTCGTCAACAGTTGTTGCTCCAATACACTGTATTTCGCCCCTTGATAAGGCTGGCTTCAACATATTTGCGGCATCAATAGAGCCGGGTGCAGAACCTGCTCCAACTATTGTATGAATCTCGTCAATAAAGAGTATTATGTTAGGATTTTTCTTAAGTTCAACTATTATTGAACGCAACCTCTCTTCAAATTGTCCGCGATATTTTGTTCCGGCAACAACAGCAGCCATGTCCAAAGAAAGTATTCGCTTTCCGAACAACATTCTTGAAACCTTACGCTGAACAATTCTTAGTGCAAGTCCCTCTACGATAGCAGATTTACCTACACCGGGTTCACCGATAAGAATAGGATTGTTTTTTTTACGTCGACTCAATATCTGAGCTAATCTTTCAATCTCTTTCTCTCGTCCTACAACAGTATCTAATTTTCCTTCTTCGGCCGTTTTTGTCAGATCTACACTGAAATTATCAATGACCGGAGTGTTACTGCCTGTATGCGAGGCATTCTCGGATTTGACGGATTTTTGTCCGGGTATCTGATTTGAAGCCATCTCATTGTCATTGTCTTCATCGTCAGTATATCCCATTCCCATTGTAATATCGGGTTTATAGGTTAATGATTCAATAATCTTCTGATAATTGATATTATGGCCGGCTAAAAGTTCCGAAGCCTTATTCCCGTTTTCTCTTGTAATAGCAAGTAGCAGGTGCTCGGCACTGACTTCATCTTTTTTTTGAAGCCTAGCCTCCAATATTCCTATTCTCAATATCTTGGAAGATATATTTGACATGGAAACTTTATCATTGTCCGTTTCTTCCTTTAAGATAATATCATCATCAAGATATTTGACATTTTCAAGTTGCTTTTTCAATTCGGCAAAATCCACATTAAGATTACTCAGTAAATCATATGCTTTGTTCTTGCCATCTCTTATTATACCCAGCAATATATGCTCCGGCATAATCAATGATTTTCCGAGTCTTTCCGCTTCTTCCTTGCTAAGTACCAATATCTCTGATACTTTATCTGATATTCGTTTATCCATTTACTATATAATAATGATACAAAAGTACATAAAACAATCCGCATCTCTTCTATTTGGGATTCAGTTAGTATATTAACAAAAGTCGTGCCACTGATATATCATCTTTTTATGCAACAAATGATGAAAAAAGTATCATTTTATAATAAATAAAATGGTATGAATTATTGCCTGTATTGTTAATTCGGAGTATCTTTGGATACTTTTTGTGAGTAGATAATTTTGATTGAAACAACAAAAAAAATAATGAATTGGAACAGGACAGAATTATAAAAGTGAACATCGAAGAGGAGATGAAATCCTCCTATATCGATTACTCCATGTCTGTAATTGTAGCAAGAGCTTTGCCTGATGCAAGAGATGGTTTAAAACCGGTACATAGAAGGATTCTCTACAGTATGATGAGAGACGGTAATACATCTGATAAGGGATATCGTAAATCTGCACGTACGGTTGGTGACGTATTAGGGCACTTTCATCCTCACGGTGATTCTTCAGTATATGGCGCATTAGTTCGTTTGGCTCAGGACTGGGTTATGCGTTATCCTTTGGTTGATGGACAGGGGAACTTCGGTTCGATAGATGGAGATAGTCCTGCCGCTATGCGTTATACAGAGGTGAGATTGCGAAAGATAGGTGAAGAGATGATGCCTGATATCTACAAAAACACTGTAGATTTTGTTCCGAATTATGATAATAAAGAGGAAGAGCCAACAATTCTTCCTACATGTTTACCGAATCTTTTAATAAACGGTTCTTCAGGTATAGCAGTAGGTATGGCTACAAACATGCCTCCTCATAATATTACCGAAGTGTTATCCGGTTGTATTTATATGGTTGATAATCCGGACGTTACCGTAGATGAACTGATGCAGTTTATTAAGGCTCCTGACTTTCCTACAGGTGGGTACATATATGGAATGAGTGGAGTCCGTGAAGCATATCAAACGGGTAGGGGACGTGTTATAATGCGTGCCAAAGCAGAGATTGAAACCGGTGGCACTCATGAAAAAATTGTTGTAACTGAAATACCTTATAACGTAAATAAGGCCGAACTTATCAAGTATATTGCAGATTTGGTTACTGATAAAAGAATCGAAGGTATCAGCAACGTAAATGATGAGTCAGACCGTGAAGGTATGCGTATTGTCGTTGATATCAAAAAGGATGCTAATGCAAATGTTGTTTTGAATAAATTATTCAAGATGACTCAGTTACAGTCTTCTTTTGGTGTAAATAATATAGCATTGATAAATGGTCGTCCAAAATGTCTTAATCTGAGAGAACTTATTAAATGTTTTGTTGATCATAGACATGAAGTAGTAATAAGACGTACAAAATTCGAACTTGACGAAGCAAAAAAGAGGGCACATATACTTGAAGGTTTGATTATTGCATCAGATAATATTGATGAAGTAATACATATTATCAAGACTGCAAAATCTCCAAATGAAGCCATTCAGGGTCTAATTGAAAGATTTGGTTTGGATGAACTTCAGGCTAAGGCAATCGTCGATATGAGATTGCGTCAGTTGACAGGTCTGATGCAAGATCAGTTGCATAACGAATATAATGAGTTGATGGCTCGAATAGATGAACTTCAAGGAATCTTGGATGATCCCGAGAAATGCAAAGAAGTCATTAAGAGTGAGATGCGTGCAATTCAGGAAAAGTATGGTGATGAAAGAAAGAGCGAAATTGTAATGAGTTCTGAGGAATTTAATCCTGAAGATTTCTATGCAGATGAACCGATGATCATCACAATCTCTCACTTAGGATATATAAAACGTACGGCATTGACGGAATATCGACTACAAAGCAGAGGAGGAGTTGGGTCCAAAGGAAGTGATAAACGCGATGAGGATTTTATCGAACATATATTTACTGCGACCACTCATAACTACCTATTATTATTTACTCAGAAAGGTCGCTGCTTCTGGTTAAAAGTTTATGATATTCCGGAAGGAAACAAGACCTCAAAAGGTCGTGCAGTTCAAAATATCCTAAATATTGAATCGGATGATGCAATTACGGCATATATCAGTATAATGGATTTAAGTGATGATGATTTTAATAAGAGTCACTATCTTGTATTCTGTACAAAAGACGGTGTAATAAAAAAGACTACGCTCGAAAGTTATTCCCGTCCTCGTCAAAATGGTATAATAGCTATCAATATCAACGATGGAGATAAGGTAGTAAATGTACTTTTGACTGACGGTAATAAGGAATTACTGATTGCTAATAGAAACGGTCGTACCATTAGATTCAATGAAAATACCGTACGATCTATGGGTAGAACCTCTACCGGTGTCAGGGGTATTACTCTTGATGAGGACGGTGAGGATTATGTTATTGGTATGATTGCCGTTGATGAACAATGTGAGGAGACTATTATGATTGTGTCTGAACTCGGATACGGCAAGCGTTCTGAGATAGAAGACTACCGAAAAACCAATCGTGGCGGAAAGGGTGTTAAAACGCTCAATATTACAGATAAGACAGGAAAACTTATTTCTATTCAGTCAGTACTTGATAATAATGATCTTATGATTATTAATAAATCCGGTATAGCTATAAGATTGGATGTCTCCAGTATTAGAGTCATGGGAAGAGCTACACAAGGAGTTAGATTAATTAATCTGGAAAAGCGAAATGACAATATTGCTTCTATCTGTAAGGTTGATAGTGAGGAAATAGATCCCTCTTCTATTGAAGATTATAATATTGAAAACAATGGTAATGAAGTAATTGATGAAGTCCAAAATACTGATTCAAACGATTAATTGTAGTAATGATTAATAACAATAAAAAATGGATTATTATATGAAAAAGATTTTATTTATGTTAGTCGCTGTATTAGGAATGACTACCATGTCAACTTTTTCCTATGCACAAAGCACTCCTAAGGAGTTAAAGAAGGCAACCAGTTTAGCACGTAGAGTAGTTAAAGATGCCAAAGAGGAGCTTGCTAAATTAAACGAAGGTGGAAAGATTGAGAATGCTAAAAGAATGGTGGATCAAGCTACCGCTAATGAACTTACAAAAGATTGGTCTGAGACTTGGAGTGTTGCTGGTGATGTATATCAGCAACTATATTTGAATGAGAATCGTAAGTCTTATACAAAGTCACCTTATGATACTATCGCAATGTATGACTACCTTATTAAGATGTACGATTATTATATCAAATGTGACTCTTTGGAGCAGATTCCTAACGAAAAGGGTAAAATTTCTACCGCATGTCGTGATAGGAACGCATATACACTTCATTCAAATCGTAATAATTTGATCAATGGTGGAATATTTTATTTCAACTCAAAAAAGGATTACAAAAAAGCATATCAATTGTTTGATAAATATTATCAAATAGCAGAGGTACCTATGTTAAAGTCTTATACAGAACAAGACGCAAATTATAAAGAATATGCCACGCAATTTGCATATTTTCCGACATTGGCGGCTTTTCAATTGGGAGATTATCAGAAGGTATTGAAATATGCTGATATGGGCATAAATGATCCTGATTATGGTGAGTCATGTTTAAGATTTAAATGTCAGGCTTATGAAAGCCTTAAAGATACAGCCAACTGGGTAAAAGCTCTTCAGGAAGGAATTGTGAAGTTTCCGACTCAGGATTATTATTATATGCAGTTAATAATGTATTATGATGCTACAGGAAAAATTGATGAAATGGAGGCATTTGTAGAGGATATGGTGAACAAAGATCCTAATAAGGCTTATAATTATTATGTTATCGGTTATTTAAGACAGAATCAGAAAAAGTATTCAGAAGCAGCTTCTCAATATGAGATTGCCATTCAGAAAGATCCTGAATTAACAGAAGCTTATATTAATCTTGGTATATGTTATATGCTTGAGGCTAATGAATATGTTGATTCGAAGTCTAATGTAAACTATAGATCAGCAGAATATAAGAAGGTTCTAGATACAGAGAAAGAGTATTACAAGAAAGCAATGCCATTGTTTGAAAAAGTAAGGCAAATGATTCCTGATGAAATTGATAAATGGGGAATTCAATTATATCAGATATATTACAAACTTAATATGACAAAAGAACTCAACGATATTGAGAAAGTTCTTAAAGCTGCTGGCAAGTTGGAAAGTTAAATCTGCGTTTTAGATAATATCTTTAGAATCGGGAAGACCTTAATGGTGTTTCCGATTCTTTTATTATAGATAAAGTATTTATGGCATTCTCTATTAAACATAATAGTTATTATGTGAAAATGTAATTAGGATAAACAATAAGCCCTCCAATTAATTTTATTTGGAAGGCTTATTGATTTATACCCAATACTTCTGATGATTTATGCCAATTTTGATTCGGCAATAATCTGTAATGCTCTGTCTAAAACTGTTGTGTCATCAATTACTACTGCGCCACCGTTTGGTCCTTGTTCAATATGAAATCCTACAGATGAACCGCTTTTGTAGTCATTACCTCCAAAAAAGTTTCGAACTGTTTCAACATCAATTTTTAATTCATCAGCGATTCTGTGCATACTGCCCTCAGGTAGTGATGCCTTAATCTGACGTAGCTCATTAAAAGTAATTAGTCTGCTCATAATAAATTGATTAAGTTGTAATTTATTAGTAATCTATTTGTAAATATCTTATTATCAAATTAGTAAGGAGTTATACTCTGAACAATACATACATAAAATAATATGAATAAATATGTTGCATACAATGTAAGACGAAATAATGATATATCCTTAAGAAGATATCCGGATGATGTATACAATTCAGTGGAGAATCTTGGTTGGCGTTCATTTCTAATTATAAATCTATATAACCAATAAAATATAGTACCAAAAAAGATGCCAACGATAATACCTGTTAATACGTCTCCGACAAAATGAACACCAAGGTATATTCTCGAAAAAGAGTTTATTAATGCCCAAACTGTCACTATAATACCGAATCTGAAATCTTTTATCAGCCACATAAGAAATACGACTATTCCAAATGAATTAGCTGCGTGACTAGAAAAAAAACCAAATTGTCCTCCTCTATATCCATTGACTGTATCAATTAGATTAAGAATGTTAGGATCCTGGGAGGGCCTGTATCTTTCAAATAGCGGTTTAAAAACAGAAGAAGACAATTGATCACAGCATATAACAGTAATTGCCAATAGAATATAAATCAGTATCATGTTTTTTGTAGTATTATTCCTGAATATAATAAATAATGATACCAATGCAACTGCTATCCAAGTACCCATTGAAGTAAACATACTGATAATCCCATCTAAGAACAGAGAATCACTGCCGTTTAACGCCAGTGTAATAAATCTGTCTGTCTCAATAAGACTCTGTCCTTCAATCATCTACAAAACCATATTTATATTATTTCCATCTCTCTAACCTGTATCCAGCCAGTATTTCCGTCTTCAAGTTCAATTTCCACCCACTCTTTCATGGAATCATCTATTATTTTTACTTTACGACCTTCGTGAATAATAAATAATTCAGTACCGTTTTCACTTGGAGTGCTTTTTACAGTCACACTTGGAGACATTATTATTGCTGTATCACGATGCTTCAAATCATTCATCTGTGTAGAAGCGAAGATATACGATAATATGGAAAAAACAAAGAATATAGAAAGAAAATAAAAAGAAATTTTCTTGATTGTTCTTTTTTTGGTAAAAAAGTAAACTCCAAGACTCAATAATGCTACAATGAATAATAATATAATCATCACAGACCATTGATTAATATTCAGTACAGAAATAAGTTTATTAACCCATACTATAAGAAATAGTTGATTAATAGGTACTACCCTATCGACGGTTTTAGTTCGTGCCAATTCCAGATTAAACTTTATATTTGAATCTGAAGGATCAAGTAGATATGCACGTTCATAGCAAAGAATAGCTTTCGCAATCTCATCCTTCTTGTAATAAGCATTTCCAAGATTCATGTATAATCCGGCAGAAAATCCTTTATCGTTTAAGATTTCCTCATATATTCTTATTGCTGTCAGATAATCAGCCTTTATATATGCACTGTCACCATCGGCAACCGTCAGTTCACGGTTGTTGGATAAGGAATCTCGAACAATATCTATACCTCTTTCGGAAGAAGTATTATTTATACTATCGGAATCTGCATTTTGTGCAGCAATATTTGAACTGATAGCAAAAACGTATACAAGAGTTATTATTATTCTTTTCATATTCTCTGGGTCATTTGATAGAATTTTCCATTTTACTAATTGTATTAGCCGCTTCATCATATATATGATCCATGCGACCCTTATCATCACCGGGTGCATATCTTGCAAATTCACAATCATCCAGCAATTTTGTAAATACTACAATAAGATCATCAGAGACAGATCTTTTTTTCAACGCTTCCTGTATATTGTCTTTTGATAATTGGGCCACCGGAATAGCCAATTTATCACTTACATATCCCCAAAGAGCACGTAGTGTTTCATCAAAAAATTCTTCTTTTTTACCATCGTTCATGAGCTTTTTGGCCTTCTTAAGTCTTTTTGTTGCTACTGAACTGGCTTTCTTTACTTTAGTATTAACTATATTACTATTTTCATAAATCTGTTTACCGGTCAGAATTATTATTAGGACAATAATAATAAACGGAATGATTAAACACAAGTAAAAGGCTATAGAACCAAAGAATATATCCTTTGTCGATATCAGTCTATTTCCCGTAGAACTAAACTTTACATCTTCACCGACATATCTCAGATCTTCTTTATTTGTATATCCTACAGATGAGTTAGCCTCACCACCCTCTCCTTTAGCGACTTTAATTGTGTAATCTTGAGTCTTTATATTTTTATAAGACCCGCTTTTTGTGTCGAAGTACTGGAAGGTGACGGCCGGAATTGTGTATTCGCCAGAATGACGCGGGATGGCAAGATACTCAAAGACTTTATTACCTGTCTGTTTGCCATTCTTGATTGTATATTTGTTTTCTATTTTAGGATCATATATATCAAAATCCGATGGGAATTTAATTTCCGGTGTCTTGATTAATTTTAGATTACCCGTGCCGGATAAAATGACTTTAATCGTTAATGCATCATTTGTTTTCAATTCATTAGTACTAATACTTGAACTTATCGAGAATTCTCCTACTCCTCCATAAAATTCCGAGGTTTTGCCTGATGGCAGTGGTTTGACATTTATTTTTATTTTTGGTGTTGTCAATATTTTCTTCATGTCAACATAACGACCTGCATTAAAGAACATGTCAAACATATCGTTACTTTGAACAGGCTGCGATATAATGCCTTCAAAAGATGTTGCTGGAATCTCCAATTGACCGGATTGTTGAGGAAACAATACATACTGCATCCATAACAGTGTCTGATAATTACGTCCATTATAACGTTCCAACTTGAACTCCTTTTGTGTCGGCAGATCAACCTCTTGAGTATGAAAATTCTTTAAATCAGGCATCTTCTGACTCAAATTTGTAAGGTTAAGTGATGGACTTACATATACTTTATAAGATAAAATCAATGCCTCTTGCTCATATACTGTCGTTTTATCGACAGTTGCCAACATAAAGATATCTTCATTTGAGATTGAGACGTTTTGAGCATTACCATCTCCTGATTGTGAACCGGATGATTTATTTTGAGAGTTTTTATCAGATGGCAGAACCTTAATGGTCAAAGTATTTGAGGATAATTGCTCTTTTCCGACAGAAATAGTTGCTGCCGGTATTGTAAATGTACCTTCTTCTTCACCAATAAGTACATAAGAATATGTTATGGATGATTCAGTTGTCTGCTTTCCATTTATGAATGTCATACTGCTTGATGAAGATTGATTCGGACCTGACAATACCGAAAAGTCATTCATTGCAGGTGCACGAAAATCTTTGACTCTGCTGGAAGTATTTATCTTGTATGAAACGCGGAACTTCTCCCCTTTAACTACAGCATCCGGAGATGATGCCACAAATGATAAATCTTCTGCCAAAACATATGTTCCGGTCAGAAGTAACAGTGTTATTATTAATAATCTACTTATTTTCATATCGTATTTGTATTGTATCACCAATCTTTATCCAATTTAGATTTAGGTTGAACCTGAATCATCTTCTTTACACGATCTTGAACATCCTTTTCATCTTGCATGGCAGCTTCTAAAATCTGTTCGGCATTTTCTTTTGACATTTTCTCCTTATCTTGTTGCTCTTGATCTTTTTGCTGTTCTTGATCTTTCTGCTGCTCCTTTTGTTTTTGATTATCTTGTTTTTCTTGCTTTTGCTGTTCTTGCTTCTGCTGATCCTGATTTTGATTTTGATTTTCTTGTTGTTGCTGTTTCAATTGATTCATTGCAAGAATCAAATTATATCTAGTCTCATTATCGGCCGGATTATTTCTTAATGCCTGCTTATATGCATTAATGGCATTCTGATAATCTTTTGAACCTTGAAAAAGAACGCCGAGATTATGATAAGCCATTGCAGTACGTTCTTTACTCTTTTGTATATCTTCTTTTCGCGCTTTTTTATCGTTAAGAAGCTTTCCGGTTTCAAGTTCCTGTAATGTAATCGCCTTTTTATATTGTTCGGCAGATTCTTTGGCCTTCTGCTGTTTGATATATGTATTGCCCAGATTGTAATTGGCTTCAATAGAACCTGATTCTTTATCAATGGCTTTTAGATAGTTTTCTTCGGCCTTGACAAACAGACTGTCTTCATACAGTTTATTACCTTTTCTAACATAATCCCTGTCGGTTCTTTGAGCAAAAAGGCTTAAACTACATAAGGAGAGAATTAAAAACGTATTAAAAAATCTATCCATAATCATGTTAATCTACTTTGAAAAACTTAAAAAACTTTAGATTCGGATTCTTGCTTTCACTGATGAATATTTCAGCTATAATCAAAACCATAATTATCCAAGCAAATATCTGAAACTGTTCATCATACTCTGTAAATATAGTAGTTTCCACATCATTTTTTGCTAATTTATCCAATTCCTTCTGTAACTCTTTCTCAGCAGCATTTGAATTATCAACATAAAAATATTTACCATTCCCGGCTGCAGCGATATCCTGACACATTTGCTCATCCAGACGAGTTATTACTACATTACCGTCTTTGTCCTTCCTAAACTCGCCGTTAACTTCATTTGGAATGGGCGAGCCTGATTTTGAACCAATCCCAAGCACATATACAGGATGACCTGTCTCAGAGGCAGCTTTTGCCGCTTCGGCTGCACCTCCTTCATGATTCTCACCGTCAGTAATGACAATAATAGCCTTACCTACTCCTTCGTGTGGAGTAAAACTCTTTGCGGCAAGTTCTATAGCACCTTTAATATCAGTACCTTGACTGGCAATAAGTGATGGATTAATTGTGTTAAGAAATACTTTCGCCGAAATAAAATCACTCGTTATTGGTAACTGTACGAAAGCATCACCTGCAAAAACTATCAGCCCTACTTTATCGTTTTTGAATTTATCGACTAGATTTGATATTATTCTCTTTGATTTTTCCAATCTGTTTGGAGCAACATCATCAGCTAACATTGAGTTTGATATATCCAAAGCGATAATAGTCTCAATTCCGGTTCGTGTTACTGTCTCTTGCTTTGAACCGAATTGAGGGCGCGCTAACAGAAAACAACATAGAGTATAAGCTGTCAAAAGCAGCCAATACTTTAAGTTTGGTCTTAATCTGGATTCATCAGGCATAAGTAATTTCAAAAGAGCCGGGTCACCGTATTTCTTTAATCTTCTCTTTCTTCTTATGTCGGAAATAATATGCATAGCTATCAGTATAGGAATTACTGACAGAAGATATAATAATTCAGGATTTGCAAATTTAAACATAAGTATATTCTTTAAGGAATAGTTTTTAAAACCGTCTGTTTTAGAGCTATAACTGATGTAACCATAATCAGAAGTAACCAAGCAAACGGTTGATATGCTTCTTGATTCTTACTAAACTCCTTTACCTGTAACTTAGTACGTTCAAGTTTATCAATCTCTTCATAGACTTCTTTCAGCTTACTATTGCTGGTGGCTCTGTAATATTGACCATTGGCAGTGGATGCAATCTGACGAAGCACATTTTCATCAATCTCAACAGGTACATTAACATATTGGGTAACACCTCCATATGTCTGCATAGGATAAGGTGCAGTACCATTTGTTCCAACTCCAACGACATAGACTCTTATTCCAAAACTCCTAGCCATTTCCGCTGCCGTCATAGGTGATACTTCACCTCTGTTATTTGAGCCGTCGGTAAGCAGTATTATCACCTTGGACTTAGCTTGACTGTCTTTTAACCTGCTAATTGCATTAGCCAATCCCATTCCAATTGCTGTACCGTCTTCAATAATGCCATTGGCTGCAATATCGCTATTGACACTATGAAACAGATTTAGCAATACAGCGTGATCAACTGTCATGGGACACTGAGTAAAAGCCTCACCTGCAAATATTGTAAGCCCGATATTATCGTTAGGACGCCCATTGATAAACTCTGCTGCAACTGATTTTGCAGCCTCTAATCTATTTGGTTGTAAATCTTCTGCCAACATACTGGTAGATACATCAACACACATCATAATATCGATTCCTTCGATCTCTGTATTCTGCCAATTATCTGTAGTCTGGGGACGGGCCAGAATAATAATCAACATTGCTAATGACAGAATCTCTAGGATAAACGGTAGGTGTATGAGGTAATATTTATAACTCTTTGCCGTTAAATGATACATGTCCGTAGAAGGAATCTGCAATGAAGCATTTCTTTTTCGCCCCTTTAATATGTACCAGACAATTATCGGTATTAAAAGTATAAGAAACAATAAATATGCGCTGTTTGCAAATGACATAATATCAATCTTTTAAAAAAACAAATAGTATAATTGACGAACAAAAACCACCATAGCTGCAATTCCGGATAGGCTCAATATGATGATAGTTGACAAAATGGCGATACCCGCTCCCTTGCTTCTTTTCTGCTCAACAATAACTTCTTGTTCTTTAATGGCAGGAGCGTTTGGATCCGGTTCAATCTTAGTCTTTTTTACAAAATCCATAGCATTTAATAAATTCTGATCGTTCTCACCAAGTAAAGGAACATATTTTGCAAACTTTACCAAGTCGGCAGTCGAAAGAAGTAATTTTAAATCACTAAGTGATTCTTTATCATGACTTTCATTAAGACGTTCCAGTATTTCAGAAGAGGTCATTTCTGTCGCATCAAAATCAAATCTCTCTTTAATATAGGATCTTACTATATCTGTAAGCTCAGTATAATACTCCTTTGGGTTAGAATCATGAGAACGTTGTGCCATACGGAGTTGTTCTATCATATCCAAAGCCCTCTGATGTGGAGGTAGTTTCGGAGTTACTTTTAATACTCTTATTATAGGTTTGTTATCCTTATACCTTTTTATAAGAAACAGAGAAACAAACAGAAAAATAACAAACAAAACATATGAATAAACGGAGATTCTCAGATCCTGCCACTTAAGCGGCATAGTCATTATATCTTTCGGACCATAAAAAGATTCAGCATTCAGAGTATCTACATCGAACATATAAAATGACAATGCAAGTCCTTCTGAAAAATACGGAACAGAGTCTACAAACACCTTGAAAGGAGGAATGTAATATAGTGAAGAGTCAAACGAAGTTACAGTGTAGTCCTGAGTTACTACCATACGTTTTTTACTGTTTACATACTGAGTATCTGTTACAATCGGAGGTATTATCTCCAAGCCGGTAATCAGAGTATCCTGATAAGTTGGAAATACAATATGTTGATTTGCATCACAAGTCACCTCTAAATGTATCTTCGTTTGGTCTCCTACCCAAAGCATAATTGAGTCGGATTTTACACTGACTGAAACACTTTGTGAGAAGCCATTAAATGGGCAAAACAGGAGAATTGCCGACAAAAGTAGCATTGAGAATATACCTTTCATAATCAATTTCTTATAGCAAAAAGTCCCATTAATGCTTTTACATAATCCTGATCAGTCCTGACTGATGTAGAATCAACTCTACTGCGAGTCATGAAATCATTCTTCTTTTCCTGCATTGTATTCCACCACTCCTTTTGGGAATTGCGAATAATTCTTGATGATGAATCAATATACATGATTTCTCCATTTTCAGCATCACGTACTTTCATTAGTCCTATGTTGGGTAGTTCTTCCATTCGCTTGTCATATACCTGAATAGCAACAACATCATGTTTTCGATTCGCAATAGTCAGAGCATTCTTGTAATCATGAGTATCAATAAAGTCACTCATCAAAAATGCCGTACATCTTTTTTTTACGGCACTTGTCAAGAATTCCAAAGGAATAGATAGATTGGTGCCGTTACTTTTCGGTGTGAAGTCAAGCAGTTCACGTATGAGATACAGAATATGCCTCTTCCCTTTTTGTGGTGGAATATATTTCTCGATTCTGTCGGAAAAAAATACAAGTCCCACTTTATCATTATTCTGTATAGCAGCAAATGCCAAAGTAGCTGCAATCTCAGTCAACATATCCCTCTTCAAGCATTTGGATGTACCAAAATAAAGACTATTTGATACATCAACTAAGAGCATCACCGTAAGTTCACGTTCTTCTTCATAAACTTTTACATAGGGTTTATTCATACGAGCTGTAACATTCCACTCCATATCACGAGCATCATCGCCGTATTGATACTCTCGTACCCCAGAAAAAGCCATACCTCGCCCCTTAAATGCCGTGTGATATTGTCCGGCAAAGATGTTGTTGGAAAGACCTTTTGTTTTAATCTCAATCTTCCTAACTTTCTTTATCAGCTCACTTGTTTCCATTTGTATACAAGACTGATTCTGTACTAATTAACATTATGGGACCTCGACTACATTGAGAATACGGCTTACCAATTCATCAGCTGATACATTAGTTGCCTCTGCTTCATATGAAAGGCCAATACGATGGCGCAAAACGTCATGAGCTACAGCGCGTACATCTTCAGGAACGACATATCCTCTACGTTTAATGAATGCATAAGCTCTTGAAGCCAATGCCAGGTTTATTGAAGCACGTGGAGAGCCACCGAATGAAATCAGTTCCTTAATTTCTTTTAAACCATATTTATCGGGATATCTCGTAGCAAATACGATGTTAGCAATATAGTGTTCAATTTTTTCATCAAGATATACCATATCCACTACCCTTCTCGCTTCAATAATCTCTTTTGTAGACATTATCGGCTTAATGGAAGACATCTCATGATGAATCTGCTGATGAATAATCTTTTTCTCCTCCTCAATTTTCGGATAGTCAACTACTGCTTTTAGCATGAAACGATCTACTTGTGCTTCTGGGAGCGGATATGTACCCTCTTGTTCAATAGGATTCTGGGTAGCCATAACCAAAAAAGGTTTCGGTAAAGTAAAAGTTTCACCGCCAAGTGTTACCTGACGTTCTTGCATAGCTTCCAAGAGAGCACTCTGAACTTTTGCCGGAGCACGATTAATCTCGTCAGCCAAAATGAAGTTGGCAAAAATAGGGCCTTTTTTGGCAACAAAAGATTCATCTTTCTGACTATAAATCATTGTGCCAACAACATCTGCAGGTAGTAAGTCGGGAGTAAACTGGATTCTATTAAAACTAGCATCAATGAGAGATGCAAGTGTTTTAATAGACAACGTTTTTGCAAGACCCGGTACACCTTCTAACAAAATATGACCATCCGAAAGAAGACCAATTAACAAAGATTCCACCAAATGCTTCTGTCCAACGATAACCTGATCCATGCCGGCCATCAGATTGGTAACGAAAGCACTTTGTTTTTCAATACGATCATTCAGTTCCCTGATATCAACATTCTCACTCATACTCATATTATTATTATCTCATTTTATTATTAAATCAATTATTATTCTTTTCGCGCTCAAATATAAAGCGATTATATCCAAACACCATTTCAAAAATGATTAAATAGTACTATCAGTAGTTAGTTTTTAGCATTATTTGAAAGATTGATAAAATCACTTATTCTCAAGTACCGGAACCAAAATCTTACTTCCCGGAATTAATGTATTGAAGTTCTTTACATTATTATATGCCGCAATGTATGGCCATAATTTTTTTGTTCCGTAGTATTTCAAAGCGATCATTGTAAGCGTCTCACCTGATTGAAGTATATGTTCAGCTTTTGTTCCCTTCATTTTATAGTTTACAGTATCTGAAATATTGAATAAGGACAAATCTTTATTTTCATCAGATGCTATCATAGTAAAATGTTTAATCTCTGCCGTAGCCTTATTCGATATAAGCGATTCATCAATATCCTCTTTTTGACCCTCTTCAATATCAATTACATTTTCTTCGATATCAATAGTATCGTCAAAAATGGAATCCGAGAATGTATATAATGAATTATTTCCAATCTTATCGACATTAACGGAACTTACCATCTGTTTCTCATCCTGAGAAATATCCGAAAATCTTAAGAATCTCAGAAGATTCAATGGCCATAAAATATATACTGCAAGCAGAATAACTAATAATGAGGAGGCAGAGTACAATGCTATTCTTAGACCAATATATTTCTTTGAATTTTTTTTGTCCTCGTGTTGAACCTTCTTTGACTTTAAAACTTTTGGTTGCTCCTTCTTTTTTGATTCAACAAGATTCTTTTTTGTCGATATAATCTTTTCTGAAGCCTCATCATCATTGTGTGTTTCAGTCAGAACTTCAATTTTAGATTTATTTTCCAAAACATCATTTTCCAATGCATCGACTTGTTGATCATTTAATTCTACAGTTTCAAAGGCGGAAAAAGGCTTATTTATAGTGTCTTTTAGTGTTGCTTCCGGTGAAAAAGATATCTTCTTATGGCCTTCAATAACAATTCTTTCACCTGTATTTACATTTATACTTTCACGACTATCCATCTGCATCATTTTAAAAGTACCGAAACCTTTTATCTTGACGGTTTCTCCTTTCAGAACATTTTCAGAGATAATCTCGAAAAATGAACGGACAAATTGTTCGGAAAGATTCTTATTAAGACCGCCGGCCTTAATAAACAAATCAGTGAGTTGAGATAAATTTATTTTTTTGTCCATAGCAGCATCATTTCATTTTTTCCTTTAATAATGCACTAGGCTTATATGTTAGAACAAGTTTTGGAGGAATAAGCATTCGCTTCCCGTTATTCGGATTTACGGATATTCTCTCTAATTTTTTTCGAACCTCTAATATTCCAAATCCGGATACACTTACAGAACTATTATCCAACCATAAGTTTTCCATAATCTCAAGCAAAGTATTTACCTGCTTTTGAGATTCATCTGCAGACAATCCGCAAATATTGGATAATTCAGCAATAAAATCTTTGTTGTTCATATCATATACGGGTTATTCATTATCTACAACTCCATATAAGTCAAAAGCTTCCGCATCGGTAACTTTTACTGTATAATAATTTCCTATTATCAATGGCTTATTACTCTTTATCAACATCTCGGGATCAACATCAGGAGAGTCAAATTCGGTTCTTCCGACATAATAATCATCTTCTTTCCTATCAATAATTGTCTTGAAAGATTTAGAAACCTTCTGCTGATTAAAATCAAATGAAATATTCTCTTGAATTCGCATAAGTTTTGAAAGACGATCCCGTTTAACATGATCGGAAATATCATCATTATAATGTTTTGCAGAAAAAGTGCCTTCCACTTCGCAATATGCAAACGCTCCCATGCGTTCGAAGCGTTCTTTCTTAACAAAATCAATCAATTGTTCAAAATCAGTTTCCGTCTCTCCCGGAAAACCAACCATAAGAGTTGTACGTAAATGAATCCCCGGAACCTCATTCCTTATTATATTTAGCAAATCCATTGTCTGTTTGCCGGTAATATTGCGATTCATTCTTTTAAGTACATCGTCGCTTATATGCTGTAAGGCAATATCCAAATATTTGCATACATTATCACGTTCACGCATCACCTTAAGTAGGTCCATCGGAAAGTTATTCGGATATGCATAATGTAGTCTCAACCACTCCAATCCTGGTAGATCTGAAAGACGTTCTACAAGTTCTGCAATCTCCGGTTTATTCGAACGATCCGATCCATAGTATGTCAAATCCTGAGCTATAAGCTGTATTTCTTTTACTCCGTTATCTATCAAACTACGCGCTTCATCAAGAATGTCATTCTGACCGCGAGATAAATATGGGCCGGTCATCAGTGGAATGGCACAATACGAACAGTGTCTATTACAACCTTCTGCTATCTTAAGATATGCATAGTGTGCCGGAGTAGTAATAATACGTTCATTCATCAATTCGGAATGCCATTTCTTATTTATATCGGAGAGTATTTCATTCCAGTTAAATTTGCCGTAATATTTATCTACCTCCGGAATCTCAGAAGAGAGCTCTTTCATGAACTTTTCTGAGAGACATCCCATTACAAGTACTTTCGAGATTTTATTTTCCTTTTTCAAACGGCAACATTCCAAAATCATCTGAATGGATTCTTCCTGAGCATCACCGATGAAGCCGCATGTGTTTATTACAACAATTTCCGCATTCGGATTTTCGGGATCATGACGAACTTTGAGACCTTCAGCCTTGAATTGTCTTATTAGTTTCTCAGAATCGACAAGATTCTTTGAACATCCCATAGTAATTATATCTATACTACCTTTCCTCATTCTAATTCAGACTTAAACAGAGAATCTACAAACTCAGTCTTAGAGAAAACCTGCAGATCATCCATGGATTCTCCCAGTCCTACATATTTTACCGGTATCCGGAATTGATCCGATATGCCTATTACTACACCTCCTTTCGCTGTTCCATCCAATTTTGTAATCGCCAATTGAGTAACCTCGGTAGCCAGTGTGAATTGCCTCGCTTGCTCAAAAGCATTCTGTCCCGTAGAACCATCCAATACAAGTAAAACATCGTCAGGAGCACCTTCAACAACCTTTTTCATGACATTCTTTATCTTAGTCAATTCATTCATAAGGCCGATTTTGTTATGAAGACGTCCGGCTGTATCTATGAGAACCACATCATATCCGTTTGCGACAGCAGAACTTAGTGTGTCGAAGGCAACAGATGCCGGATCAGAACCCATATCCTGATGAATAACAGGAACGTCGATGCGTTTCCCCCATTCGATAAGTTGTTCAACTGCTGCTGCCCTGAAAGTGTCTGCAGCACCTAAACACACCTTTAATCCTCTTTTCTTAAATTGATATGCCAATTTACCTATTGTAGTTGTCTTTCCTACCCCATTTACACCGACCACAAGAACCACATAAGGTTTTCTGTCTTTTGGTATAGAGAAATCATCTGATTGCTGCTCAACGGAATTCTTAACCAAAAGATCCGAAATCTCCTGACGAAGAATACCTTGAAGCTCTTTAGTATTCAGATATTTATCTTTGGCGACATGCTCTTCTATGCGTTTTACAATTTTTAGTGTGGTTTCAACGCCAACATCGGATGATATTAGAATTTCTTCAAGATTATCCAAAACATCTGCATCTACAGTTGATTTTCCAATGATTGCACGCGAGATTTTAGAGAAAACGCTACTCTTCGTTTTCTCAAGTCCCTTATCCAAAACTTCTTTTTTATCTTTAGAAAAGATTGAAAAAAATCCCATTATTGTCTTATCGAATAAACATAGCGACTTTGTTGCCGCTGATTTCCTACAAAGTTAAAGAAACCAATTGATAAAACAAAAAAAAGAAGCAGCCGATATTTCTCGACTGCTTCAATATTTATCGTTGAAAACGGCTTACTTTTTCAAAGCTTCTTTCAACTGTTCTTCAGTTAAAATCTGTTCTGTGAACATGTATGCACCTGTCTTAGGTGACTTAACCATCTTGATGAGCTTAGCCATCTGAACTTTACCCTGACGCAGGGTTGCTACTACTTTCTTTGCCATGGCTTATTATTATTACTTGATTTCACGATGAAGGGTAACCTTCTTCAGAATTGGGTTATACTTCTTCAATTCAAGTCTCTCAGGAGTATTTTTTCTATTTTTGGTAGTGATATAACGAGATGTACCCGGCATACCGCTCTCCTTCTGTTCGGTGCATTCTAGAATCACCTGAACTCTGTTACCTTTTACTTTCTTTGCCATAAATATATACTCCTCTAATTAAGCAATTATTTTGATGTCTTTCCAATCGCAGTAGCCACTAGCTACAGCCTCTTTTAATGCGGCATCAAGACCTTTCTTATTGATGGTTCTCAGTCCGGCTGCGGTGAGACGAAGACTAATCCAACAGTCCTCTTCTACATAAAAGAACTTTTTGGTGAACAGGTTCAAATCAAATGTTCTCTTAGTTCTCTTTTTAGAGTGAGAAACATTATTGCCCGTCATTGCCTTCTTACCTGTAATTTGACAAATTCTCGACATGTCTATCTATTTTTTATTTGTTTTTGCTCTATTCTCAAATCAGGGTGCAAAATAACGACTTTATTTTTGTTTATCCAAATTATTCATCGATAAAAATAGATTCAATCCTATTTTTTATGGATATTTGTTCATCATTCCATTTCAATGATTCGTTCCAAAAGTTCAAATGCCTTTAATACCGCTCTTTTACAATTATTATGCCTTCCTTCATCTCCTTCATTCATTAGATATGTGATTGTTTTATTCCCGTTACACGCCGCAATCCACACTGTACCTACAGGCTTTTCCTCAGAACCGCCTGATGGTCCTGTTATTCCTGTTGTCGAAACAGCATAATCAGTACCAAGTAATTTCATAACACCTTGGGCCATTTCAACGGCAGTTTCTTTACTTACTGCTCCATATTGATCCAGTGTATATTGTTTCACTCCAAGTACATCTCGTTTGCTTTCATTTGAATATGAAGTGATTCCACCCATATAGTACTCCGAACTACCGGCATTTTCAACAATTGATGCGGAAATATTTCCTCCTGTACAACTTTCCGCTACAGATAGTTTTTTGCCATTTTCGATAAACCATTCATGCAACGAAATAGACTTTTGAGTGATTAATCGGTCAATCATAATCTGGAATTTGAGAATATTGGAACATCAATATCACAGAACTCTTTATTGGAATATTTTAAATAACCGGTTATTGCTATCATCGCAGCATTATCGGTAGTATATGAAAAACG
The DNA here is from genome assembly GCA_964403455.1 of uncultured Bacteroidaceae bacterium. Taxonomy (GTDB): domain Bacteria; phylum Bacteroidota; class Bacteroidia; order Bacteroidales; family Bacteroidaceae; genus Colenecus. Next base: position 26,577 of record CAYOGG010000005.1, read on the forward strand.
AGGAATAAAAACTTTCCAACCGAATCGTTTTGAGTAATCCATAAAAGCATTACGTAATCCGGTATTGGCAGAAACACCTCCTGCTACTGCTACTTGAGTTATTCCGGTATCTTTTACTGCTTGTTTTAGCTTTTTCATCAGAATCTCCACTACAGTATATTCCAATGATGCTGCCAGATCCTCTTTATGATGTTCAATGAAATCGGGATCTTCTTTAACCCAATCTCTCAGATTATAAAGGAATGAAGTTTTTAAGCCGCTAAAAGAATAATCATATCCCGAGACCGACGGTTTATTGAAAACATAAGCCTTGGGATTACCCTGACGAGCTAATTTATCGATAATTGGGCCACCCGGATACCCGAAGCCCATAACTTTTGAACATTTATCCATAGCTTCACCGGCCGCATCGTCGATAGTCTGTCCCAATATCTTCATCTTGTTATATGCATCGACTCTTACTATCTGAGAATTACCACCGGATACAAGTAAACACAGGAATGGAAATTCCGGCGTCTCCAGAACTTCATCCGGCTGTTTAATGAAATGTGCAAGAATATGTCCTTGAAGATGATTTACTTCAATCATCGGAATACACAATGAACGGGCGAATCCTTTTGCGAAAGATACGCCTACCAACAATGAACCCATTAGGCCCGGGCCTCTGGTAAATGCCACAGCGCTCAACTGTGTTGGCTCAATGCCGGCTCTTTTCAATGCTGTATCAACCACAGGCACAATATTCTGTTGATGTGCCCTGGATGCCAATTCCGGTACTACCCCACCATACTCTTCATGTACCTTTTGAGAAGCAATTACATTTGAAAGTAACACACCATTTTTTATGATGGCGGCAGAAGTGTCGTCACAAGAAGATTCTATACCAAGAATGAACACATCATCCATATTATACGTTTATTATTTTTTATTCGGATGCAAAGTTACGATAATTCTTTGCTACATTTGCAGTAATGATAACGAAGATAAGCCGGTTTTACTTGCATAATTCTAATTAACAACGGTGGACTATGATTAATGCTTTTGAATTCATTGCTTTTACAGTCGACTGAACTTATTGTAGTATATATTTTTTCAATAAATTAAATATGATTTGGAATCCCAATTATGAGTGTATGTCACGTGATAAGATGCGTGAATTACAAGGTCAAAAACTAAAGAAAATAGTAGCTCATGCCTACGGAAATTCATCTTTCTACAAAAGGCTTTTTGATGATCATGGTGTGAAACCGACCGATATCAATAGCATCGATGATATTACAAAATTACCGTTTACAGTAAAGCAGGATTTACGTGATAATTATCCTTTTGGGATGATGGCTGTCCCCATGTCGGAAATACTTAGATTACATGCCTCATCCGGAACTACTGGGAAACCGATAGTCGTAGGATATACTCAAACGGATTTGGAAAACTGGTCAGAATCGGTGGCGCGTTGTTTTTCCGCGTATGGATTAAGTAAAAAAGACATGGTACAGGTTGCATACGGATATGGACTTTTTACAGGAGGATTGGGAGCCCATGATGGTGTACATAAGATTGGCGGAACAGTTATTCCTACAAGTAGTGGAAATACTCAGAAACAACTTCAACTTATGCAGGATTTCGGTACTACAGCTCTTGCTTGTACTCCTTCTTATGCATTATATATGTCTGAAGAAATACGCAAGATGGGACTGGACATAAATACTTTCAAACTTCGTGTAGGAATATTCGGAGCAGAACCGTGGACTGAAAGCATGAGAAGAGAACTTGAGGAGAAATTGTATATTAAAGCCTACGATATATATGGACTGACTGAGATAAGCGGTCCTGGCGTAGGTGGAGAATGTGAGTTCCAAAACGGGACCCATATCTGGGAAGATCTGTTTTATCCTGAAATCATTGATCCAGAGACTCTCGAACCGGTAGAACCGGGTGAAAAGGGAGAATTGGTATTCACTACACTTGATAAATGGGGAATGCCAATGATACGTTACCGTACTCGTGATTTAACCAGTCTCAATTATTCTAAATGTGAATGCGGACGTACGGCTGTACGTATGGGAAAAATATTGGGCCGTAGCGATGATATGATGATAATCCGTGGAGTTAATGTATTCCCATCTCAGATAGAATCCATTTTATTGGAGTTTCCGGAGTATGAGCCATACTTCTTGATTGAAGTTGATCGTATAAACAATACTGATACTTTCCAAATTAAAGTTGAGGTAAAACCTGAGTTCTATACAGATGAAATCAATAAGCTCATAAATCTGCGCCACAGATTGTCCTCGAGAATTCAGAGTGTTGTAGGAATTCAACCTGATATCAAAATTGTAGAACCAAATACTATAGAACGTTCAATGGGTAAGGCAAAACGTGCTATAGATCACAGAAAATTAGTATAAACTAAAGTCAATAATATCTATGTTAATCAAGCAATTATCCGTTTTCTTAGAGAATAAGCAGGGCAAATTCGCAGAAATTGCCGGTCTGCTCGGAGAGAAAGGTGTCAATATGAAAGCCTTTACGGTATCAGAGAGTAGTGACTTTGGAATAGCACGTTTTATCGTAGATGATACCGAACGTGCTCTATCCGTGTTGCGTGCTGCATCATACGCTGTAACAGCTACAGACGTTGTATACTTAAAATGCCCGAATGTCCCCGGTGCAATGGCCTTAGCCATGAAAGCATTGAGCAAAGCCGGTGTCTTTATTGAATATATGTATGCGTATGCCGATGATGGACATGCAAACTTGGTTATTCGCTCAAATGACGATGATACCGACAAATGTGACCAAATCATTTCATCCCTATAACTATTACTACAATAATACGGATTGAGCTAAAGCTCTATCCCTGCGCTGCTGCGGGCGTCGCTTGCAACAAAACGTCTATCCGGCTCATGCCGGATAGTGTTTTTATGTATTGGAGAAAAGAAAAAGCGAGTTTTTTCTTTTCTCCAATACATAAAAAACGGGCGACTTTCGTCGTCCGTTTTTTGTTGGCGGAAAGGGCGGGATTCAAACCCGCGGTACAGTTGCCCGTACGCCGCATTTCGAGTGCGGTCCGATCGATCACTCCGGCACCTTTCCGAGCGCAAAGGTACTTGTTTTGAATTACAAATAAGCATTTCATTACACTTTTTCTTCAAAAATGGTACCTTTGCAACACAAATGAATAATTCAAATAAGTCTTTATTGGCCTTGGCTGCAGGTACGCTGGGCTTTGGCATTACTGAATATGTCATGATGGGAATACTGCCTGATATTGCATCAGACTTTAATATATCCATTCCTGTAGCTGGTCATCTGATTTCCGCATATGCTATAGGTGTATGTATAGGTGCCCCACTCGCTGTTTTTGCATCACGCGGTAAGCCGTTACGTAGTATAGCTTTGGCATTGATATTAATTCAACTGTTAGGAAGTATTCTTACAACAATTTCTCCGAATTACATAATAACACTGACGGCACGTTTTATATCCGGTTTACCTCACGGAGCATTTTTTGGTGTAGGTACTATAATATGTGACAGACTTTCAGAAAAAGATAAAAAAACATCTGCCGTAGCCGTAATGGTGATGGGTATGACTATAGCCAATCTGATAGGTGTCCCTATCGGTACCATGCTAAGCGGAACAATTTCTTGGAGAGTCATATTCGGTTTTGCATCTATATGGAGTGCGTTTACTATATATTCTATCATACGTTGGATACCTATTCTACCGTCTTTGTCGGACAACGGATTAAAAGGTCAGTTCGGTTTTCTTAAGAATTCTAAACCGTGGATGATAATAATAATCACCATGATGGGAAATTGCGGAATATTTTGCTGGTATAGCTACATAAGTCCGTTAATGACTGATGTGGCAGGCTTTCAGCCAACGGTAATGCCATTGCTTATGGTATTATCCGGCGCAAGCATGTGTTTAGGAAATTTATTCGGAGGTCGTTTGTCGGATATATTCAGTCCCGGAAAGGTTATAATGTATACATTGGCGCTAATGCTGACAGCCCTTATAATTACTTTTTTCTTTGCACAAATATCTTGGTTGGCCGTTGTCATGATGTGTATATGTAACGGTGGACTGTTTGCAGTATCCTCACCTCAGCAATACCTTATATTAAAAAATGCTCGCGGAGGAGAGATGATGGGAGGTGCTATGATACAATTGGCCTTCAACTTCGGAAATGCAGTTGGAGCGTACTTTGGCGGCATACCGATTGACAATGGTATGGGAGTTCGTTATTCGGCTATTGTCGGAGCTGCTTTTGTGGGCATTGGTTTTTTGTATGCAGTAAAATTTGTGATTAGAGATGTAGAAGACAAAACATGCGAACTATCCAAATAAAAAATGATATATTCGCAAATAAAACTATTGGATATATGAAATCGACAGCAAATTTTTGGGGGCTTTTAGCCTTAGGGCTATGTATTATTGTTGGTGTAAACAGATTTACCAACTCACATAGAATAGTATCTGTTAAAGGGTTGGCCACACGTGAAGTATTAGCAGATCATGTAATTTGGCCGTTGGCAGTACAAGACGTTGGCAACGATTTGATAGAACTCTATTCTTCTATTGAAAATAAAAAGATTCAAATAGTCAAATTCTTGAAAGACAATGGTATAAAAGAGAATGAGATAAGTATGTCGGCACCTGAAGTTTTCGACCGCATGGCAAATCGATACGTTGAAGACAAAATTACCACGCGTTATCTGATTCAATCCGTAATTACCGTCAGCTCGGAAAATGTCGAACTTATAAAAGAACTTGTATCGAAACAAGGTGAACTGGTACGTCAGGGAATTGCTTTAAATACCGATTATGATTATAAGGTTACATATGATTTCAAATCACTTAATGATCTCAAGCCTGAGATGGTTGAGGAAGCTACACGTAACGCTCGAGAAGTAGCTGGAAAATTTGCAGATGACTCAGGTTCAAAACTAGGCAAAATACAGAATGCTTCTCAGGGGCAGTTCACTATTACAGATAGAGACTCAAATACTCCATATATCAAGAATATCAGAGTAGTAACCTCCATAACATATTATCTGAAATAAATGGAACTTATATATAAATACTTTCCAAGTCTGTCCGATCATCAATTTAAACAGTTGGAAGAACTATATAAATTATATTCGGATTGGAACAGCAAGATTAACGTAATATCCAGAAAGGATATTGATAATCTGTATTTACATCATGTCCTTCACTCAATGGCAATAGCTCATGTATATAAATTCGCTGAAGGAACCAAAATTGCCGATTTAGGTACAGGAGGCGGTTTTCCCGGTATTCCTCTGGCTATCATAAATCCACATTCAAATTTTGTTTTGATAGACAGTATCGGCAAAAAACTCACAGTTGCAAAAGATATTGCAGATAAAATAGGACTTGATAATGTAGAATGCCGTCACGAACGTGCTGAGGAAGATAAAGACAAGTATGAATTTATAGTCAGTCGTGGTGTAATGCCTTTGAACGATCTGTGTTCTATAGGTAATAAACTTATTGAAAGAAAACTGCAACGAAATGCGCATCCTAACGGAATAATATGTCTGAAAGGTGGAGATCTGAGTAATGAGTTGTCTAACTATAGAAAATCAGCCGATGTTATGGAAATAAGCAGTTTCTTTAATGAGGATTACTTTAAAGACAAAAAAATAGTATATGTTCAGATATGATAGTAAAGTGTTTTGAATTCAACATGTTACCGGTTAACACATACGTTATGTGGAATCCGGATGACAGAGAAGCTGTAATTATCGATCCCGGATGTTATTTTTCAGGTGAGACCGACATATTAAAAAAATATATTGACGAGAATCATCTGACAGTCAGATATTTGCTAAACACCCATCTGCATTTTGACCACATATTCGGAAATCCTTTCGTTGAAAACACATTTCATATAAAGGCAAAGGCCAATGACGGTGATATGAAATGGCTGCTTAACATAAAGAAACGTGTGGCACTATTCGGAATGAGATATGATGAAACGGTGAATCCGATTGAAAATGAAAATATACTGAAAGAAGGAGACACAGTTTCATTTGGTAGTACGGATCTTTTAATATTTCATATTCCGGGTCATTCACCAGGTAGTATTGTGTTTTATAGCAGTAAGGATAAGATGATTTTTACAGGCGATGTTCTTTTCCAAGGTAGTATAGGCAGATCGGATTTTCCAGATGGTGATGCCAATGCTTTAACTCTCGGAATCAGGAGCAAGCTTTTTGTTCTGCCGGACGAGACCGTTGTCTATCCCGGACATGGTCCGGCTACCACAATAGGTTATGAAAAAGAATATAATCGTTGTCTGTAAATTTGTATCACAATGAAAGAAATAAGGGATTTGCTATTCAGCTTACAAGAGACAGATCCAAAATTCAAGGCATTTCAACATAAACTCATACCTACTGTTGATGAAGAAGATATTATTGGAATTCGTACCCCCGATATGAAGAAACTGGTATCAACCCTTTCTAAGGAGGGTTTTGGTGCCGATAGTATATGTTCTCAATTTCTCAGTGAACTGCCACATAGATATTTTGATGAATACAACCTGCACGTAATGTTATTGGGACGTATTAAAGATTATGATCGTGCCATAAAAGAGACAGATCGTATTCTGCCATATATAAACAATTGGGCTACATGTGACGTGTTCTCTCCTACCGTATTCAAGAAACATAGAAAAGAGTTATTGGAGTATATACCAGTATGGCTTGCAAGTACTCATACATATACTATCAGATTTGGTATAGAAATGTTGATGAGTCATTTCTTAGATGAAGATTTCAATCCAATGATACTGCAATTGGTATCCTCTATACGTTCGGAGGAGTATTATGTCAATATGATGATAGCGTGGTTTATGGCAACCGCGTTGGCCAAACAATACTCATATACTATTCCATATATAG
>CAYOGG010000006.1:0-2082 GCA_964403455.1 uncultured Bacteroidaceae bacterium
TCAAGATCACGTACGCTATCGGTGACACTATCTGCAATACAATTAATAACATTCTCCGGGAATTTCAAACCGTCACGTCTGGTTTTATCTTTAAGAATGTCTCTTCTCAACTCAAGATTCGGCTTTTCAAGTTCAGCAACCAATCCCCACTTGAAACGAGTAATCAGTCTTTCTTCAAGATCTTTCAGATCCTTTGGAGGTCTATCACTTGTCATGATAAGTTGCTTATGGTTCAGATGCAGATGATTGAAGATATGAAAGAAAGTATTTTGGGTCTTTGCATACCCCGACAATTCTTGTATATCATCTATAATAAGCACGTCTATTGTCTGATAAAAATGAATGAAATCATTTGTAGTGTTATTTCTTACAGAATCTACATACTGAACATAAAATAGATGTGCTGAAACATACAATACTCTTTTATCCGGAAATAACTCTTTAACCTTAATTCCAATAGCATTTACCAAGTGAGTTTTTCCAACACCTGATGAACCGTATATAAAAAGAGGGTTGAATGAAGAGTTTGCAGGATTTGAAGCTACTGTTTCACCCGCAGTTCTAGCCAATTTATTACTGTATCCTTCGATGAAATTGTCGAAACCGTAATTCGGATTTAACATTGAGTCCAAGTCCTGAACTTGTGGGGTGTCGATGATTTCAGGAGATTTATTGTCGGCTTTTACTGTATCCTTAAATTGTGAAAGAGTACTATTTGTCGAACTAAGTTCAACACTGAAATCGTTAGATTTATCTGTAAGAACACTATACATCAATTTTGTTCCTTTGCCGATAGCTTTAGTTATAGCCGCTCTGATAATATTCAGATAGTTGTCCTCCAAATATTCATATACAAAGGCACTTGGAACCTGTATGGTCAGTTCTCCATCCTCTAATTTTAATGGTTTAATTTCAGCGAACCATGTATTAAATATAGAAGGTGTGACATTGTCCCGAATAAATTCCAGACAGCCACTCCATTTCTCTTTAAGCTCGCTTACCATCATTAGTCTCTTTTCTTTTTTTTACTGTATGCAAATTTGGCAATCTTATTTTAATTGAGCAAATCGATATCAAGTGTAGTTTTTATTTCTATTTGTAATTTGCTGTATCTGAACGCTTTGAAAAATGCTGTCATTTTAGTTGATAATAGATACTTGATTTAATCTAAATAATTGTACTGTAATAATATAACCTGTTGATAAATATTTAACATAACTTAAAATGAAATAAGTAGATGGTTGAAATATTGGTTCTACAAAGAGATTATGCACTTGTTGTTGTATGTGTCGTTTTTTTGATTATTTGGAATAAATCTAATTTAGACAGTAATTCTGGAATATTTTTTTTGCATAAATAGTATTGTTATTTGGATAATTTTATAGCATCTTGTAAAGCTACCTTTTTACCATCGATAAATGCAATGATAAAGGCATCATCATATTTTTTTGAGATTTGTTGTTTCGTCGCTTTTGCTTTTTCGTAATCAGTTGTTGTACCACAAGTATATTTGTACATTTTGCCTTCTTGATTATATTCTACGTCAGTAAGGCCTTTTAGTCTGTTGTCGTTAAGTTGCAATTTTGTTCCCGATGTCAGAAACTGTACTTTAAATATCGGTTTGCCTGGATTTTGTGCAGTTACTTGTTCTGATTTCCGTGTTACATTCTCATGAGAAGAATTAATAGCCTGTGAAGGAGGTAAAGCTTTGGACATCTGTTGTCTGGTTTCAGCCAAATAATCTACGAATGCATTATAAATACAATTACTCATCTCTTCAATACCTCTTTGAGAGGTGAGATATTTCATCTCGTTTGTATTGGATATGAATCCCAATTCAATAAGTATGCTTGGCATGGCACTTTTCCAAAGTACCAGAAAACCTGCCTGGTGTACACCCCGATCTGAACGTTTCGCTGATTTCGTAAATGCATTTTGAACTATAGTAGCCATTTTCAGACTCTCTTTTTGGTATTCATTCTGCATGAATTCAAAAATAATCTGACTCTCGGAACTATTCGGATCATATCCGGCATAGTGTGTCTCGTAATCATTTTCGAAAAGTATAGCCTTGTTCTCCTC
>CAYOGG010000006.1:2182-32801 GCA_964403455.1 uncultured Bacteroidaceae bacterium
GGTTCTATCATGAACTCCGGAATATTATAAGAATATAGAAATTTATCGCTGAAATCGGGACTTTTTTGTGGAAGAAGGAAAGGCTTAGAGAAGGTTCCGTTTTCATTAAAGTGAGAGATATAGAGTCTTGTGTATCCTCCATCGTCTCTTCTGGTGCTGAAAATTATCCATTTACCATTACTGGACCATGAGTGATAGCTCTCTACATCGTTGCTGTTTATCTCAGTAAGAGGTCTTATGGAGTCATTACTTAAATCCATCAGATACAGATCAGCATCTTTGTGCCAAATATGGAAGACACCATATTGACCCATGGTGAATAACAGGTATTTTCCATCAGGAGAAACTCTTGGCAGGGTAATACTCTTATTCAAAGAATCTGCATTGATAATCATTTCCGACTTTCCCCATGAACGTGTATCGGGATCAAATGACTTTTTGTAGAGATTGTAATGAATATCTTTGTAGTGGCTATAGAGATAACCTTGTCGATCATCTCCAAACCCATATTTCAGATAGGCAGAGACATAATACAGAGTCTTTCCGTCAGGAGCCCAAGCCGGAAAACATTCAAACTCGTTCGAGTCGTTTTCTATTATGCTTACGCTGTTATTTTTGATATCATATAATATAAGGTCACTTGCCACATCAAGTACTTCTATTCTGTTGTGGTCGGCAGTATGTACTGATTGTTTGGTCTGATTTGTGGAATAGGCTATGTAATCATGCGTGGGATGCCAAGCGGGATAAACTCCGGCGGATAGAGTAGAATCTGTTTTCAGATTTATTTTTCTTATTTTTCCTTCAGTGACTAAGATTGTTCCCCCCAGATATTGACGACAATGAAATTGCATATTGTCAGTACGGTAGTTCTTGTAACTATGACAGTTGATGCATTGTCCGTTTTCGTCTTTTTGAACAAGTGCGTTGCTATATATCACCTGCTCACGGAAATTTGTCAGGTTACGTTGGTTGATTGACAACTTCTCATACGCTACAAACGACGGAGGTATGATTCGATATGATATAAACGGGTCGATATCTTCTGCAACGAACAGGCTAACAGGTTTGAACTTTTTCCATATTCCATTATTTTTTGAGTAAACGGTAATACTGATTTTCTCACTTCTCAGAATCTTTTTCCATTTTGATATAGGAATATTGATTTCATTTCCCTTCTGAATGAATGTACCTCCTGTCGATTCATAACAAGTTACGAATTCATCTCCAGGCTCATCAATACGAATATTCAGAGGTGCGATGTTGGCAGGAATTACAAGATTTGTGTAATCAGGATAGACGGAGGGAGTCGTGTCCGTCTCTTCAAATTTCGCAGGGATATTGGTAGAGCAGGCTGCCAATAGAAATGATGTTATTATTATTATGTATCGTTTCATCTTATTAAAATGATTTTAGGCCTCTGATAAAGTAATAGAAATAGTAAAAGGTCTTTCCGAATTTATTGTAATATAATGGACGCGACTCGTCCAAGTCACGAACAGGATTCTTGGAAGCAAAATTATTAAAATTATTAAATGAGGAAATGACTTCTTTATCGAAAGGCATTGAACTTATGTCAACATTCTTTTCCAGATTTCCATATAATAATGCCGCTTCCTGATAATACCTTGGCATTCTTTTTATAACATTTGTAGTAGTATAATTCGAAAAACAACTCCAAAACGTAGGAATATCCTGTGTCTGCATAGCCCACATTAGTGATATTCGGTCGAACTCGGGAGTGGCATATGTCGGCCTCTTTTTTGTGAAATAATTCATCAGATACATTTCAATCATGACATTGTCGTTATCGATAGTATTATCTTTGCAAATGAGTGGTATGATGCTTTTATACTCTTTCGATTCGGCAATTGACTCTGAATGTTGCATTAATTCTCTTTGAGCTAAAGCCCATTTTCTATGAAATAGAGTCTTGTCTAATAGATTCAGATATTTTTTTGTAACACCGTGATCATTTGAGAGAAGCGATGACATGACAGCGTATTTCAGATCTGAGACGTTCCATCCGTATTCTACAGCATCTTCAATGCACCACCTATAACAATAGTTAAGCAATCCATAATGTAAGTATAATTGCTTGCCGCATTGAATCATCATCGTAATGATCTGCGGAGATTTCTGCATTTTTCCTCCGTCTCTGTATGAATAAATCAAATTTCCTTCATTACCCATTTTTGCCAAAGCCAGATTCTTGTATTGAACCATTAGGCGTGTTGGCTCTGTGGCAGAGAAGTTCTTTGATGAGGTGGTTTTTTGATGAATTTCAATGACTCTTTTCCAATCCATTTTATCAACGGCAACGGACATCTTTATTTCTGCTCTGAAGTTGGATTCCTTGAACCAGAATCCCCAAACTGTAAGAATGTATATTCCAATGATTATTATTTGGGAAATTGCATATTTCTTATAATTCAGTTCCGTTTTTTCTGACAATATCTTTTTGGAGAATATGGGGATGAATATTACAAACAATCCGATAATTATATATGGTATATAGTATGATATGAATTCATCATTATAGGGGAGTTGCTGAAGGTCAATGGTATAGATATCGGAAGCCCTCATATCCATGTATAATTGAGAAGCGATTAATGGTACTGTTGAAGCCGATAATACTGCGATTATGAAGATTCCCCATTTACCTGCCTTGTTACCATCAAACAATATTCCGGATGCAATTGATATCAGTCCCAACAGTGCCCAGAAACCGAATAGCGGATATCCAATTATTCCAAATAACAATATTGACAGACATGATATGTAATTATTAGATACTTTTTTAAATGCTATGGTAATGCCAATTGTTACAATATATCCGATTAGAGGTGAAAAGAAGAATCCGAGTCCTTTTATGATAAATAAGGTGTATCCTAAGTGCATGTTACCTGCCAATAAAAGTATTGCAGGAAAAAAAGATACGATACTCCATTTTTTAGGGATATCATAAGCGACAAAAGTTAAATAAGCGGCAAGGTTCAATAATAGAGTATATATCAGTGCCCCCAACCATGGGATATACAGAAACTGAGTAAGAAACGTGCTGAGGTATGTCAGTAAACCGCCTACTGATCTCAGATTGTCGAAAAGGAAGGTGCTGTCGAAAAGAAAAAGAGAATGGCTCTCTACTTTTAATAATAAATCATGTTCATAGAAAGTCAGAAGTGACCATACTACTATAAAAAGGATTAATGAGATCACTATCTGAGATTTGTTCCCAAATGATTTTATCGCCTTATCAATATTTGATTTCCTATCGGATAATCCATTTTTGTTAGTAACCCTGTTTTCTTTACCGTTCTTTTTTGCCATTTAAACAACTTCTAAAAAGATGCGTAAAGATACTTTTTTTAGAGTATATAGAAGAAGGATAAATCATTTTTATTAATTTCGCACAAGTGATTGCAAATAACTAATTAATTATATAAATGAGAAAACTTACTATTGCTGCGTGTTTTTTTATGCTTTCAATGACAGCTATGGCTGAGCCGATGTGGCTCAATCCAAAAGTAAATCACGAAAACAGAAAAAATACAGTTGCCGATTATTTTGCGTTTGAATCTGAAGAGTTGGCCGGTAAAAATGAAAAGACGGTTTCCGGGAGGTATATTTCGTTAGAAGGAAAATGGCGTTTTAATTTCGTGAAGAATGCCAATGAACGTCCGGAGAATTTTTTCTCAAGATCTTTTGATGATAGTAAATGGGTCGATTTTCCGGTTCCGGGATTATTAGAAATGAATGGATATGGAGACCGCATATATGTGAATGTCGGATATGCATGGAAAAATCAGTTCGCTACAAACCCTCCATATGTTGAAGAACGTAATAATTATGTAGGTTCATATAGAAAGACTCTGACTATTCCGGCCGGATGGAATGGGGAGAAGGTCTTTATTCATGTTGGCTCGGCTACATCAAATCTCTCTGTTTGGGTAAACGGAAAATATGTCGGATATAGTGAAGACAGTAAGATGGCCGCTGAATTCGATATTACAAATTACTTGGAATTCGGTAAAGAAAATCTTATAGCCATGCAGGTGATGCGCTGGTGTGACGGTAGCTATCTGGAGGATCAGGATTTTTGGCGTTTTACCGGAATTGCACGAGAGGTGTATTTATATTCCCGTCCTCAATCAAGAATAGACGATTATCGTGTAACGACGGATCTGGATGAAAGTTATCGGGATGCAACCCTTAACGTTAATCTATCTGCAATATCATCTGATGGTAAGATCTTGAGAGCTCTTTTAAAAGATGCAAACGGAAAGGAGGTTACTTCAAATAAACTATTTATAGCTGATGGAAATGCTTCCATGTCAGTCAAAGTCAAGAATCCTAACAAATGGAGTGCGGAAACTCCATATTTGTACACTTTGTACCTGACTTTATTGGATGATGATGGGAAAACAATTGAGTCAATATCTCAAAAGGTCGGTTTCAGATCAATTGAAATAAAAGACAGACAGTTGCTTGTTAATGGGAAGCCGGTATTGTTTAAGGGTGTAAATCGCCATGAGATGGATCCGAAAACCGGATATGTTGTTTCAATGGAACGTATGATACAGGATATCAAGATAATGAAACAGATGAATATCAATGCTGTGCGCACATGTCATTATCCTGATGATCCCCGTTGGTACGACCTTTGTGATGAATATGGATTATATATGGTTGCTGAGGCTAATGTAGAGGGACACGGTATGATGTACGGTCCTTCGCCATTGGCTAAAAATCTCGACTATGACATAATGCACCTGGAAAGAAATCAAAACAATGTTATTACATTTAAGAATCATCCTTCTATTGTTGTCTGGTCTATGGGTAACGAGGATGGCGACGGACCGAACTTTGTGACTTGTTATAAGTGGATTAAGGAATATGACAAGACTCGTCCGGTTCAATATGAGGGAGCAACAAACTCTCCTGACCACTGTGATATTGCATGTCCGATGTACGCTGATTACGGAGCAATACGTCGTCATGAGGCAGGCAAGGATCCGCGTCCTCTGATACAGTGCGAATATGCTCATGCGATGGGAAACTCTGAAGGCGGATTCAAAGAGTATTGGGATATAATAAGATCTGCTCGTTCACTTCAAGGCGGTTTCATATGGGATTTTGTAGATCAGGCTGTTTACGGTACTAATGCAGAAGGTAAACCTATATTTCAATATGGAGGAGATGACGGTCGTTATCCTGCTACCGATGGAAACTTCAATTGTAACGGATTGATTGCTCCGGATAGAAGATACAACCCACATGCATATGAGGTTAGCTATCAATACCAGAATATTTGGGCTGTTCCGGTTGATATTACAAAAGGACAGATTGAGATATACAACGAAAACTTCTTCGCAGACTTGTCGAAATATTATCTTGCCTGGATTTTGACTGCTGATGGTGATAAGTTTGCTGAGGGAGTAGAAAAATTACCAGTTGTTGGACCTCAAACGAGAGTTAAGGTTACGTTGTCCGATATGAATAAGGAAATTAAGAATGCTCCGAAGGGAAAGGAGATACTGCTTGGTATAGAATTTCGTCTGAAAGAGAATGATGGTTTGCTGGAAAAGAATTATGCAGTAGCAAGAAATCAGATGGCTATTACAAATTATACTTATCCGACGGTTGAATCCATTATCACTTCAAAAGGCAAGATTAAAAAAGATGATGCATTGGCTTGGCTTACAGTTGAAGCAAATGGCATGGCAGTTACCTTCAATAAGAACACCGGATGGATAGACTATATTGATATAGACGGTAAGCAAGTTACGGTTAACGGATATCAGCTTACTCCGGATTTTTGGCGTGCTCCTACCGATAATGATTTTGGAGCCAGACTTCAGCAAAATATGGTGGCATGGAAGAATCCTCAGATGCGTAAGACGGCATTTGATAATATTTCCGGAGATGGATTTGAGAATATTTCAGTTAAATATGAGATGCGTGATTTGAATGCACTGCTTACTATTGATTATACATTGACTGCAGATGGTCAATTGCTTGTCAATCAGAAACTCACCGCCAA
Source organism: uncultured Bacteroidaceae bacterium (assembly GCA_964403455.1). GTDB lineage: Bacteria > Bacteroidota > Bacteroidia > Bacteroidales > Bacteroidaceae > Colenecus. The sequence goes on from CAYOGG010000006.1 coordinate 8,226, forward strand.
TGCGTTGTCTGAGGAATCAGGAAAAAGGATTCCGGATATGTTCCGTTTCGGAATGACTATGGTGGTGGCTGAAGAGTTCAATAAGATTGATTATTATGGAAAAGGACCACAGGAGAACTATAGCGATAGAAATAGCTTTGCTTGGATTGGACACTATAAGGAGAATGTGGAAGACCAATATTATCCATATGTTCGTCCTCAGGAATCTGGAAATAAGACGGAAGTAAGAAAATGGAAAGTGGTAAATGCTGCAGGTGAAGGTCTTGAATTCTACGGAGTTGCTCCACTTAGTATGTCGTCTCTTAATTATCTGACATCCGATCTGGATGAAGGTTTGCAAAAGATTAATCGTCATTCAGGTGATTTGACACCAAGGAAATTTACTGTGATACATATTGACAAAGTACAGTATGGTTTAGCTTGTGTAAATAGCTGGGGTGCGGTTCCTATTGACGAATACAGGCTTCATTACGGCGATTATGACTATTCATTTGTTATCAGGCCTGTCAGGAAATGAGTGTAGACTGGAATCTGATAATTGAGAAGTACTATTCCGATAATATTAGGTTGAAAGAACTTCTTATCAAACATAGCAGGAGTGTAGCTGATAAGGCCTTAGCTATTGCCGCTTTTCACCCTGAGATGAATGTAGACATTAGGTTTGTAGAAGAGGCTGCTATGCTGCATGATGTAGGAGTCTTTCTTACAGATGCCAAACCTATATTCTGCTATGGAAAGGAAAAATATATATGTCACGGATATCTTGGTGCAGAACTCTTGAGAGAAGAGGGCTTGCCAAATCATGCTTTGGTGTGCGAAAGACATACGGGAACCGGAATAGATCTTGAACAAATATTGGAACGTAATCTTCCATTGCCTCATAGGGATATGAGACCTGTTTCAATGGAAGAACAACTGATATGTTTTGCCGATAAATTTTTTTCCAAAATGTCATTGAATTCCGAGAAGACGGTTGAAGAGGCAGAGAAAAGTTTGATGAAATTTGGAGAAAAGGGAATAATCCAGTTTCGAAAGTGGTGCGATATATTTTTGTAGTATCATAATATTCCTAAAAGGTATCCTTTACATATATCCTTCGTGGAGTTTAACAATATTGACGAAAAACCGCTGTGAAAAATGCATTGAAAAATGGCTATTCACGGCGGTTTCTCGTCAATATTACCTACATTTGCAATTTAAAACGGAACAATATCTTTTTCGCGGTGATAAATAGGTTGCGGATATTTCTACGGTTTACCGTCCTTGCTTTGGTCCTGCTTGCTGCAAATGTTGCTGCAGCGCAGACTGATAATGATTCTTTATCCGTCTTACAGCCTGAAGAACAATTTTTACCGATTATTGATAGTATAACGTCCGATACTATACTTTCAGCTGATACAATTTCGATTTTAAACGACAGCATTCCTGTTAAGAAAAAAAAGAAAGAAACCATAGAAGCACCTGTTATATATCAGTCTACGGATTCTATGGTATGGACAAAAGGAGGAAATGCTTCTCTTTTCGGTAAAAGCAGTGTGGAATACCAGAACATAAATCTAAAGTCCGCAATCATAAGAATGGCAGTTGACAGCAGTCTTGTATATGCCGATGGTGTACGTGATTCTGTAGGAAATTGGACCGATACCCCGGTTTTTATGGACGGATCAACACCATATGAATCTATCCGTATGAGTTATAATTTCAGAACCAAGAAAGGTTATATAAATGAGATAGTAACTCAACAGGGAGAAGGTTATATGTCCAGTGCCGAAGCAAAAAAAGGTCCTGAAGGCGAGTACTATATTGAAGATGGAATATATACGACTTGCGATGAGCATGAAGATCCTCATTTCGGTATTCGTATTACCAGAGCAAAAGTTCGTCCCGGTAAGGATGTTGTATTCGGACCTGCATATCTTGAGGTCTTGGGTGTCCCTCTGCCGCTCTTTTTGCCATTCGGCTTTTTCCCGTTTACCGAAAGTGATTATGCTTCGGGAATTCTTGTTCCTGCTTATGGGGATGAAATGGAAAGAGGCTTTTATCTTAAAGACGGCGGCTATTATTTCGCATTATCTGATAAATTTGATTTGAAAGTGTTAGGCGAAATATTCACGAAGGGATCCTGGGGGTTATCCGCTGAGAGTAAGTATAAGAAAAGATACAAATATTCCGGAAATCTATATATGAGTACCTTGACTACAAAGATTGGAGACAAAGGTATGCCGGACTATTCTGTAAGTAAGGACTTTAAGGTGCGCTGGACACACAGGCAGGACCCTAAGGCAAATCCTAATGCCAATTTTTCGGCAAGTGTGAATTATGCTACTTCAAGTTATGAACGTTCAAACCTGACAAGCCTTTACAATCCTTCATTGACATCTCAGAGTACCAGAACATCAAGTGTCAGCTATTCAAGAAATTTCCCGGATATCGGATTGTCTTTATCCAGCTCCATGAATCTTTCCCAAAATATGAGAGATTCTACTCTTGCAGTGACTTTTCCGTCGTTAAATCTTTCATTGAGCCGCGTATATCCTTTTAAACGGAAAAAGGTTGCCGGAACCGAGAAATGGTATGAAAAAATATCATTCACATATTCCGGATCTTTAAGCAATAGCATCAATGCCAAAGAGAACGATTTTTTTGATAAAAGTTTAATTAAAGATTGGAGAAATGGAATGAAACATTCTATTCCAATAAGTGCTACGTTCCAAATTTTGAAGAATATTAATATCACGCCGTCGTTTAATTATAATGAGCGTTGGTACACTTATAAGGTTAATCAGGCTTGGGATGCAAATAAGCAAGCGGCAGTTAGAGATACGGTTTTTGGCTTTAACAGAGTATATGATTATAATATGAGTGTATCTGCCAGTACTAAACTCTATGGTTATTATCAACCTTCCAAGTTGTGGAAAAAAATGTTCGGTGAGAAGTTTATTATGGCAAGGCATGTATTTTCGCCCTCAATAAGTTATAGCATGAATCCTGACTTCGGCGATCCAAAATGGGGATTCTGGGATACATATACTTATACAGATTTAAATGGTGAAGTTCATACTGTTGAATATTCACCGTATTCAGGTTCATTATACGGTACCACAGGAAGAGGTAAGAGCGGAAGTGTCTCAATGAATGTTTCGAATAATATAGAGATGAAGATACGTTCTGATAAAGATACCATCGGAATAAAAAAAATAAGTATAATAGACGAACTGGGAGGATCTTTATCATATAACTTGGCTGCAAAAACCAAACCATGGAGTAACCTGAATACTCGGTTAAGACTAAAACTGACAAAAAATTACACCTTTAGTTTTAATGCCACTTGGGCTACATATGCTTATGAATTCAATGAAGATGGAAAGGTTGTTGTAGGAGATAAAACAGAGTGGTCTTATGGTCGTTTTGGCCGTTTCCAAGGAATGAGTCAGAATTTCTCATACACCTTTTCGAATAATACGTTTGGGGAGTGGAAGGAAAAAATAGATAAATTATTGTATGGAGAACCTGATGAAGAGTCCGATGAATCTTCTAGTGATGAAAAACCCGATTCCGGAAAAGGGGCGAATGCAAATTCCGGCCAGAAAGAAGAAGCATCTGTAGATGAAGATGGTTATTTAATGTATAAACTACCTTGGTCGTTGTCATTGTCATATGGTATTACAATGAGGGAGAATACTCAGGCTGAAATTAATGTAAAAAGGATGAGATATCCGTATAAATTCACTCAAAATATGAATATCTCGGGAAACATAAAACTAACGAATAAGTGGAATATCAATTTTGCATCGGGATGGGACTTTGTATATCATGATTTTACTACTACCACGATGAACATAACCAGAGATTTGCACTGTTTCAATATGTCTTGCAGTATGGTGATTTTCCCAATAAGGTCATATAACTTCTCTATTCAGGCAAATTCAAGTATGTTGTCTGACTTGCTAAAATACAAAAAGCGTAGTAGCTATTCAAATGCCATAACTTGGTATTAACTACCAATTAATGGGCGACTCGCCGTGTTCCTCAAGCCATTTGTTAGTGCGACTGAAATGATGATTACCGAAGAAACCGTTGTACGCAGATAATGGTGACGGATGTGCTGAAGACAGAACCAAATGTTTGTTTCCGTCTATGTATTCTCCTTTCTTCTGTGCGTAAGCTCCCCAAAGTATGAATACCAGATTTTCTTTCTCTTGTACAAGCTTCTTTATTACGGCATCGGTAAAAGTTTCCCATCCTCTCTTTTGATGTGACCCCGCCAAATGTTCTCTTACAGTAAGAGTTGCATTTAGCATAAGCACCCCCTGAACAGCCCATCCGGTCAAGTTTCCGCTTTTTGGAATAGCAGTGCCGATGTCCGAATGTATTTCTTTAAAAATATTATTCAGAGATGGTGGAAAAGGAATGCCGTCATTTACTGAGAAACAGAGGCCGTGAGCCTGATGTGGCTCGTGATACGGATCCTGTCCAAGAATAACTACTTTTACTTTATCGAAAGGACATAAATCAAAAGCGTTGAATATTGAATTGGCGGGAGGATAGATTGTAGCCTGAGAATATTCTTGTCGGACAAAATCTGTCAAAGACTTAAAATACGGCTTGTCAAATTCATCCTGAAGCCTGGCTTTCCAACTACTATCTATCCTCACTTCCATCTATTTATTCAAATAAGTTGAATTCCTGCCTTATTACAAGCTTCAATCTGATCTTCCGGCCATATACTTGCTTGAATCTCACCGATATGTGCTTTTTGCAACAGCAACATACATAGACGCGACTGACCTATGCCTCCTCCGATAGATAGAGGGAGCTCTCCGGCAAAAAGTTTCTTGTGAAAAAACAAGTTTTTACGTTGTTGCTGACCGGTCAATTCCAACTGACGCAACATAGATTCACTATCAACTCTGATACCCATAGATGAAATTTCCTCGGAACGGTTCAATATCGGATTCCAAACCAATAAGTCTCCGTTTAGTCCTAAGAAACCGTCTTCATTAGTCGTAGTCCAATCATCATAGTCCGGAGCACGCAGGTCATGCTCTTGTCCGTCACTTAATTTGGCTCCGATTCCCATAACAAATACCGTACCATATTTCTTGGTTATTTCGTCTTCACGTTCTTTTGGCGTTTTATCCGGAAATAATTGAAGAAGTTGTTCGGAATGAATGAAAAAAACTTCCTTGGCTAAGAAAGGTTTAAGTTGAGGGTATGTCTCGTTTATCAGATACTCGGTACGGAGCATTGCTGAGTAAATATTTCTTACAGTCTGTTTGAGGAAATTGATATTACGGTCTTCAATCGTAATAGTACGTTCCCAATCCCATTGATCAACATATATAGAATGTAGATTTCCTAAACTCTCGTCAGCACGTATAGCATTCATATCAGTATAAATGCCATAATTCGGCATGACTTCATATTCGGCCAATGTAAGACGTTTCCATTTTGCAAGCGAATGTACAACTTCTGCTTTAGCCTCGTTTAGGTCTTTAATCGGAAATGTCACTGCACGTTCTACGCCGTTTAGATCATCATTAATTCCCGTTCCCTTCAGTACGAAAAGTGGGGCTGTGACACGTCTTAACTGTAAACCGGTAGAAAGATTTTGTTGAAAAAAATCTTTTATCAGTTTTATACCCAGTTCTGTTTGCTTTATCGTGAGCAAAGGCTTGTAGTTTTTAGGAATAATCAGATAACTCATAAAGATCTTTAGTTTTGTTTGATATTTGTTTTTCTGTGACCCCGTTGGGATTCAAACCCAAGACCTTCAGAACCGGAATCTGACGCTCTATTCAGCTGAGCTACGGGGCCGCTCAAGAACCGCAAAGGTAACAAAAGTCTGTAAAAATTAGTATTAGTATGAGTACTAAATTGTGGAACTTTAAGTTGCAATACTAAAAGACCGTACATATGATATAAATTGCTAACTTTGCAAGTTGAAACTTAGATAATAATATGGAATTAAGTGATCAAGAACAGTTCAGAAGAGATAGTCTGAATGAAATGCGTGCCTTGGGTATTGAACCTTATCCGGCTGCAATGTATCCGACGAATGCATTCTCAACAGAGATAAAGGATAATTATAAGGATGATGAAGAGAGCAAACGCCAAGTTTGCGTGGCCGGCAGATTGATGAGTCGCCGTATCATGGGTAAAGCTTCTTTTATTGAGTTACAAGATTCTAAAGGGAGGATTCAGATTTATATAACCCGTGATGATATCTGTCCGGATGAGGACAAGACCATGTATAACACAGTTTTCAAGAAATTATTGGATATCGGTGATTTCATTGGAATTGAAGGATTTGTATTTCGCACTCAAATGGGTGAGATATCAGTACATGCCCAAAAATTGACTATATTGGCCAAGTCTTTACGTCCGCTTCCAATAGTAAAATACAAAGATGGTGTAGCATACGATAAATTTGACGATCCTGATTTACGTTATCGTCAGCGTTATGTCGATTTGGTGGTAAACGATGGTATAAAGGAAACTTTTTTGAAACGTACAAAGGTTATCAAGACCTTACGAAATATCTTGGATGATGCCGGTTATACCGAGGTTGAAACACCTATACTTCAGCCTATACCGGGTGGTGCAAGTGCTCGTCCTTTTATTACTCATCACAATACCTTGGATATTGATTTATATTGCCGAATAGCAACTGAGTTATATCTTAAAAGACTAATTGTAGGTGGTTTTGAGGGTGTATATGAGATTGGAAAGAATTTCAGGAATGAGGGAATGGATAGAAATCACAATCCCGAGTTCACTTGCATGGAACTATATGTAGCTTATAAGGACTATAATTGGATGATGGACTTTACCGAACAGCTACTTGAAAGAATAGCTGTTGCTACCAATGGCACTACAAAGGTAAAAGTAGGTGACAATGAAGTGGATTTCAAAGCACCTTATCGTCGTCTCTCTATCTTGGAGGCTATAAAGGAAAAGACCGGATACGATCTTGAAGGAATGGATGAAGAAGAAATGCGTCTGGTGGCTAAGAAATGTGGAGTTGAAGTAGAAGTTTCGATGGGTAAAGGTAAGCTTATAGATGAAATTTTCGGAGAAAAATGTGAAGGTACATTTATTCAGCCGACATTTATCATTGATTATCCTGTTGAGATGTCTCCTCTTACTAAGATGCATCGCTCAAAAGCAGGTCTTACCGAGCGTTTTGAATTGATGGTTAACGGTAAAGAGTTGGCAAATGCATATTCGGAACTTAACGACCCTCTTGACCAATATGAACGTTTCCAGGATCAGCTTCGTCTCAGCCAGAAAGGTGATGATGAAGCAATGTTTATTGATCAGGACTTTGTCCGTGCACTGGAATACGGTATGCCTCCTACAAGTGGCATTGGGATTGGCATTGACAGGTTAGTTATGTTGATGACAGGTCAGCAAACCATACAGGAGGTGTTATTTTTTCCCCAAATGAAACCTGAAAGTAAAGATTAAACAATGGCATTTCCACAAGGAAAATTAGCAATTATGGGTGGCGGCAGCTGGGCTACTGCCATAGCAAAGATTCTCTTGTCTACAGAGGATTCAATTAATTGGTATATCCGTAGGGATGATCGTATTGCTGATTTTAAACGATTAGGACATAATCCTGGTTATCTGACGTCTATACCTTTTGATATTAAACAGATTAATTTCAGTTCAGATATTAATCAAATAGTTCAGGAATCTGAAGTATTGGTATTTGTTACTCCATCGCCATACTTTAAGAGCCATATGAAGAAACTGAAGGTTAAACTGCGCGACAAACTTATTGTTTCAGCTATAAAGGGTATTGTGCCGGATGACAATTTGCTTATGTCGGATTATTTCCATCGATTTTACGGTGTGCCCATTGAGAATATTGCTGTTGTGGCAGGTCCTTGCCATGCCGAAGAGGTGGCAATGGAGAGGCTCTCTTATCTGACTATAGGTTGTCCTGATATTGATAAGGCTCAGATTATTGCACATAAATTGACAAACTCATATGTTAAGACCTCGGTGAGTAATGATGTTGCCGGAATTGAGTTCAGTTCCGTTTTGAAGAATGTATACGCTATTGCTGCAGGAATATGCCATGGTCTGAAATATGGAGACAATTTTCAAGCGGTATTGATGTCGAATGCCATCCAGGAGATGAATGCATTTTTAGAAAAGGCAAAACCTATGTCGGACCGTGCAGTAAATGACTCCGTTTATTTAGGTGATTTATTAGTTACGGGTTATTCGAATTTCAGCCGAAATAGAGTATTTGGTACTATGATAGGAAAAGGGTATTCTGTAAAGGCTGCTCAGATGGAGATGGAAATGATAGCCGAGGGTTATTACGGAACAAAATGCATGAAAGAGATAAATGAACATTATCGAGTCAATATGCCGATATTGGATGCTGTTTATAACATTCTTTATGAGCATATTTCACCTGTAATAGAAATAAAACTTCTTACGGATACTTTCAGGTAATATAAAGATCCCTCTATAATATGATAAAGATAGATATATCACAAATCGGACAATTTGTATCGGAAGAGAAGATTAAATCCTTTGAACCGAGAGTAAAAGATGCGATAGAAAAGCTGGAAAAGGGAATAGGTGAAGGAAATGATTTCTTAGGGTGGCTCAATATGCCTTCATCAATCAACTCCGAACTCATTTTAGAGATCAACAATACTGCCAGAGTATTACGAGATAATTGTGATGTTATAGTAGTAGCCGGAATAGGTGGTAGTTATCTGGGTGCCCGTGCTGTCATTGAAGCCTTTGACAATAACTTCTCTAAACTGATAAAGAGAGATGATTCACCCGTTGTATTATTCGCCGGTCATAATATCTCAGAAGATTATCTTTTCGACCTTACTCAGTATCTTAAAGGAAAAAAGTTCGGAGTAATCAATATCTCAAAATCAGGTACAACCACTGAAACCGCATTGGCTTTTAGATTGTTGAAGAAACAGTGCGAAGAGCAGATGGGAGTACAGATAGCAAAAAAAGTAATAGTAGCTATTACCGACGCTCATAAGGGCGCTGCCAGAATTTGTGCAGATATTGAGGGTTATAAAAGTTTTGTGATTCCCGATAATGTAGGAGGACGTTATTCCGTTTTGACGCCTGTAGGACTTCTACCAATAGCCGTAGCAGGATATGACATAAACAGACTTATTGCCGGTGCGGCTGATATGGAAAAGCTGACTGAAGGTAATATACCTTTTAAACAAAACCCTGCTTCCGTATATGCAGCAGCACGAAATGCTCTATATGAATCTGGAAAAAAAATAGAAATATTAGTTAACTATCAGCCAAAGCTGCACTATTTTGCCGAGTGGTGGAAGCAGTTGTTCGGTGAATCGGAAGGAAAAAACGGTAAAGGCATATATCCTTCATCAGTAGATTTCTCAACGGACCTTCATTCCATGGGTCAATGGATTCAACAAGGTGAGCGTATAATATTTGAGACTGTTCTTTCGATTGATAAGGTAAACAATTCTCTTTTGGTACCTTCTGATAATACTGATTCGGATGGTTTAAATTACTTGGCCGGTAAGCACATTGACGAGGTCAATAAGATGGCTGAACTAGGTACAAGATTGGCACATGTCGACGGAGGTGTACCCAATATCCGTATCTCAATTCCAAAACTTGATGAATATTGGTTGGGGCAATTGATATATTTCTTTGAAAAAGCTTGTGGCATAAGTGGCTATATTCTTGGAATCAATCCATTTGATCAACCTGGAGTAGAAGATTATAAGAAGAATATGTTTTCCTTATTAGGTAAACCGGGTTATGAAGATTCTACCAAGGCTATTTACGAACGGTTGAATAAGTAATGAATTTCTCTTTGAAGGATAAACATGCCATACTATTCGATATGGATGGTGTACTATATGATTCCATGCCGAATCATTCAATGGCATGGAGCAGAGCTATGCAGGATTTCGGTATTAATATGACACCTGACGATGTATATATGAATGAAGGTTGTACAGGTTCATATACCGTAAAGCAGATTAGTTTGCGCGAACGCGGATATGAAGCTACTGATGAAGAGGTTAAACATATATATGAGCATAAAGCGGCATTATTCAGAAGTATGCCGAGTGCGCAGGTTATGCCCGGAGCACAAGAAATTTTTGAAAAGGCAAGAAAATCAGAGCTTAAGATTCTAATAGTTACCGGTTCGGGACAGAAGAATCTTATAGATAGGGTATTACATGATTTTGAAGGTTATATAACCCGTGATCTTATGGTGACGTCGTTTGATGTTAAAAGAGGCAAACCTTTTCCAGATCCATATCTTAAAGGATTGGAACTTGCCGATGTTAAATCATCTCAAGCTCTTGTAGTAGAGAATGCACCTATGGGAATACGTGCAGCTGTCGCCGCAGGTATTGATACAATAGCTGTCAATACCGGTCCGTTAGACAATAGAATATTGGAAAAAGAGGGATGCTCCGTATTATTCTCCTCAATGCAGTCATTATCCGATAATTGGGATAACCTTTTTATCTGAGAATCAATTTTTATCTGCCGTTTATATTGTGGCTTTACTCAGAAGTAGATGATCTAAAATTACCATCGCAGCAAGGTTCTCCACGATCGGGACTGCTCTCGGAACGATGCACGGGTCGTGTCTTCCTGTCGCTTTTTGAATTGTCTCTTCACCGTCTTTTGTAACTGTATGTTGCTCAATTACTATAGTTGGAGTCGGTTTAAACGCAACTCTGAAACGTATAGGTTGTCCGTTACTTATACCGCCCTGAATTCCACCGGAGTGATTGGATGCTGTGTTTATCTTTCCGTCTTTTAGGCAGAAAGCATCGTTATGATAAGAACCTTTCTGAGTAGCTGATTCAAATCCGTCACCATATTCGAAGCCTTTTGCGGCGTTGATATTTAGCATTGCCGCTCCCAATTCAGCATGTAGTTTGCCAAATAACGGCTCCCCCAGACCAATAGGGCAACCTTTAATGATACATGTCACTATGCCTCCTATCGAATCACCTTCTTTTTTGACCACTCTTATCAGTTCTTCCATCTGTGATGCTTTTTCGGAGTCGGGACAGCGTACATTGTTTGACTCAGAGACAGAACGTCTGAAATTCAACTCCTGTCCCGAATCAATCTTGATATTCCCTACCTGAGAGGTGAATGCATAGATATCAATATTTGGCAAAGACTTTTGCAATGCAAGTTTTGACAATGCACCAGCAACACATTGTGCAATAGTTACACGTGCAGAAGCACGACCGCCGCCTTTGTAGTCACGTATACCATATTTTTCGTTGTATGTGTAATCGGCATGTGACGGGCGAAGCAAATTTTTTAAATTGTCATAATCGGATGAATGTTGGTCCGTATTATGAACAGTGAAAGCTATCGGCGCTCCTGTGGATACTCCATTGAATATTCCGGATAGAAATGTGACCTTATCAGCCTCACTTCTTCCGGTGGTTATTGCACTTTGCCCGGGTTTGCGTCTATTAAGTTCATTTTGAATGAAATCGAGGTCAATAGTCACGCCGGATGGAAATCCGTCCAGTACACCTCCAATAGCCGGTCCGTGAGATTCTCCGAAACCGGTCAACCTAAGTATATGGCCGATAGTGTTCATCTTTTAATGGCAGTTGTTGCAACCGCAACCTTCTTTTCCTTCGCAGCCTTCTCCGTCATTGCTTCCGCAACCTTCACAGCCGCAATTACATCCTGCGGGTTGTTTTGCTGCTTCAACTTCTTCTGCGGTAGCCGTCCTGGATTCAATGATTTTACCTACGAAAGTAAGAGACTCGCCGGCCAATGGATGGTTGAGGTCCACTACAACAATATCTTCTCTGATCTCTGTCACCAATGCATTGAAAGTGCTTTGACCATCGCTGAGAGGAATAACATAACCCTCTTTAACATGTTCGTCATCGAATACGCCGTCACGAGTGAATATGGACTTCTGTAATTCGATAACATTTGCTTTATCATATTCACCATAAGCCTTGTCGGCAGGAATTGTGAAGTCGAAAGCATCATCAACATTTAGATCCTTAACATTATCTTCAAATATGTCAAGAGTATATCCTATACCTGTGATGAACTGGAAAGGTTTTTCTTTCGGTGCGCGCTCGTATAGAGCAAGTTTGCCGTCTTCGCCTTTAATTGACAAGTCGTAAGATAGGCTGATAAATTTATTTATTGATTCCATTAATTGAATAATTTCAATTGTAAATATTAGGATGCAAAGTTACTTATTTCTATCGTCTTAGCCAAATTAGTATATAATTGCTTCTTATTTAAGATTCTTCAGAGGAGGAGTGGTGCATGCATTTGGTATACCTATTCCGGAAAAATATGCAATAGTCGGAGCCAATACCGATATCGATATAGGATCGTGGTTTATCTCTGCTCTTATTCCATTTCCCCATATAATCATAGGAAAATATTCGTATTGTGTAGGTTGACAATATTTTGTTGCACACATTTCATCGATAATTATCCAACCGGGATTAGTATTCAATATCAAATCGCCGGAATATATCGGATGAAGCCCATTGCGTTTTCTTGTTGTAGCCTGATCCATAAGACCGGACATAAGACTACGTTGAGATGTGACACTTTTTACTCCGCTGACTTGAGATAAAAAGTCCATACAGCATTCAGTTATTTCAAGAAGTGAGATATTTTTGTTTTCTAAAAGCTCCTTGTTGAGATATAGCTGGTTATTATGATAGGTCTCAATATATGACCCCTGGCCGAGTTTTGCTGAAAGATAAAGATTCAATAATGCAGTCACTCTTTCCATACTTATTTGGCCATTGGGAATCCTGGTATTGCTTAGGTCCGGAATCTCTTTTTTGAACTGTCCCGAAGAGGTAAGAAAGAATAATACGTTTTCAAGTCCGATATTCTCATCAATCTTTCTTTTTAAGTCGGCAATATTCTGATCCAATCTGATATATATGTCTTGTTGTTCCAGAGAATAAACGTTTTGAGACTGTAAAACGTAGTTGCCGGCATATAGGGTTAACATCAATAAATCCGGATTATTATCTTTTCCGAGTTCCATTCCATCCAAAGCGGCTATGGCCATAGACGTCACTTTATTATTTGCCATCGGACTAAAACGGAAATTCCATGCATCGTTCTTTTTGAATGTATAGGAAAATGGCTGGTAACGTTCCTCATCCGATTTCTGAAGATAAAAACCTGTTGGAAATACAGGTTCCCATTCACAATTTTGCCAAATGCTATCGTTTAAGGGTGTAGTCCAAGCAGGAAGTCCTCCGTAATAATTTGAAGTGCACCAACGATCATCCGTGTTATTCATCCACATAGCGACATCTCCCTCATGACCTGCAGAGAAAATCGCACCTTCTCTATCAATAGAAATAGAACAAACTTTTCCTCTTCCTTCAGTAGAGATTTTAATCTGATCAGCAAGATTCGTGGATAATAGTTTCTTTGGCGAGGCACGTTCGATGGTATTAATTCCCGTCTGATTGCTATCGTCAGTCAATGAATTTACATTCATAGTTTTACGGTCCATCCACCGGCTTGCTACTATGCCGTGGTTGAAAGGAACCGTTCCGCTGTATATGGAAGCCACGGCAGATGCCAAATCGGGATCATCGAACTCATGAAAAACATTTGGACGGTTATATCCCTCCATCCAGATTTGTTTGATGCCATCATTTCCCATAAGAGGCATCAGTTTTTCTAATTTTTCAGTGCTTAGTTGATCGATAACTATTCCTACTATTAGCTTGGGTCTTGCATTAGAGACTATCCGGTTTGTTGAATTCTGGGCAGATATGTTTATACCTATTACAAGAAGAATCAGAGTTAAAACAGTCTTATTAATCTTGTTTTTACTACTTTTGATTTTTCCGTGTTTCAACAAGAACAAAAGGAGATAATTACTCAAAGATCTTAAGGCGAATATCGCGAATAATACCAAAACCGATATCTGAATCTCTTGTGGAAAAGCCTTTGATAAGATAATGAATGTTGTCATCACTAAGAAGTCAGCCAAGAAAAAAGCATCGGGTTTTTGTTTTATTTGATTGCGTATTAAAAACGGTAACCAAAATAACGGAACAGGATTCAGACCAATAATCAGCCAGTTGCTATTGACTGTCGGATGTTCCGAGAAGAAGTAAAGAAACGCTATTAACAATCCCGCTAATCCTTGTGCACCGAAAATGACAATATCAAACCACCATGATGTTTTTTTTCTATACCAATCTATCAGGCATATCAATAACGTGACAAGCAATACAATAGACATGGTCTGCATGGGAGGCATCGGATTATTTGGATAAATCAGGCTTTTTCCGGGGTCTACGATTTTTATCGTATTTACTGCGAGAGGACGTTGATTACCTATAGAATCGGTGATATAGGCATTTGCTATCATGTCTTTCAGTTCAATCGGTGCAAAGGCATGTTCCCTATTTGCGATTATTAAATCCGCATCTGCTCCCAAAACTAAATTTACTCCAAACTCCGACCAAGGCTCAACTCTATTGTATTTTTTTAGTATTGAACGAAAAGACTCTGTAGAATCAATACCTGAGTATGTAATCTGTCCTGATATACACTCCTCAATCTTGTCAAGAGCCATTGTGGCGCAATTGTTATGAAGAAAATCATATCTGTAGCTTCTGTTTTCCGGTTTATAATTTTCATAAAGCAGACTCAATATTTTATGGGCTTCATCTTGTGAAATATTTAGTTCCTGTTCGTATATTGCAGAGCCTCTATGTCTATATTCCTGTTCAAAGTTCTTAAAGTAATCTACACCTAAAAGATAATCTGTCTTACCTAAAGAAAACCTCCAAATAAAATGTGGAGTGTTAAAATCAAATAGCCCGTAATTGAAGACAATATCGGAACTATTTGCTTGATTTTCGATGCGAATGGCGGTATGTCCATACAGTTCATAAATCTTTATACCCGGATCACATGTTAAAAGACTGATGCGAATACTGTCCGTTTGAGCGGAAGCCGAATTAAAAACGAATGCCAAGGGAAATAAAATCGAGAATAGTAATTTCTTCATCGTGAAAATTGCAGAATTGAAGTAACTCACAAAAGTACAATTTTATAGTTTTCCACACCACTAAATGAAAAAAATAGTTTCCTTTGCAGCATCATAGCTGGAATTATGAAATTAGTGCTTGATATAGGGAATACTAGAGTGAAAGCATCTCTTTTTGATAATGATATAATCGTTGATTATTATCATGGATCGATTGATATTGCAGCTCTTGAAGAATTTATCAAAGACAGAAATGTCTCAGGCGGTATGTGGTCAAGTGTAAAACCTCTATCTCTTTTATTTGAAAACTGGTTGATATCCAAGGGGCTTGTGCAACTCACATGGCAAACTCCGATACCACTGATAAATCTCTATTCCACTCCTAAAACATTGGGTATGGATAGAATTGCGGCTGCAGTAGGTGCATGGTCGTTAAAACCCGGGAATGATATTCTGATAGTAGATGTCGGAACCGCCATAACCTATGATTTTGTTTCCTCAAAAGGAGAATACTTCGGAGGAAATATCTCTCCGGGAAAGGATCTACGTTTTAAGTCACTTCATGAACATACGGGTGCTTTGCCTTTGGTATCCATGAATGGAGAAATTCCTTTAATAGGTAATTCTACCGATTCCGCGATTCGTAGTGGAGTTATAAACGGCATTAAAAATGAGTTTAGCGGATTCGTTTCCTCAATGCGGGAAATATATCCTTTACTTTTGGTTTTTTTAACCGGCGGAGATATGGAACTATTGGAGAAAATAGAAAAAAT
This sequence comes from uncultured Bacteroidaceae bacterium, assembly GCA_964403455.1. GTDB lineage: Bacteria > Bacteroidota > Bacteroidia > Bacteroidales > Bacteroidaceae > Colenecus. The sequence continues at coordinate 24,036 of CAYOGG010000006.1, forward strand.
AGGTACTTTTGTGTCCGAAAATCTTGTAATTCAAGGTTTAAACAGTATTATTAACTACAATGAGAAGGTTTAAAAAACTTGCCGTCTTTTTTATTCTTATGGGAATTACCATCTGTCTGCAAGCGCAGAATGGGACCAATTCACCATACTCCCTTTACGGGCTTGGCCTTTTGGGAGACCAGTCGGTAGGTATCAATAAGCCAATGAGTGGCTTAGGTATAGGCATACGTCAGACAAATGCCATAAACACTCTGAATCCGGCTTCTTATTCGTCAGTTGATTCGTTGACCTTTTTATTGGATTTCGGATTTACTCTTCAGAATGGTAACTTCCAGGAGCAAGGAGTTAAGGTCAATGCAAAGAATGCCAGTGTTGACTACATAATGATGCAGTACAGACTATTCAGAAAAGTAGGTATGACAATAGGATTTTTACCTTATTCTAACGTAGGTTATTCATTTTCGAACAGTAATATAGTAAGTAATGATGAAGATGGTGAGAATACTTCAAATAAACTCTTTAGTGGAGAAGGTGGACTAAGGCAACTTTTAGTTGGATTCGGTTGGAGACCTTTTGACAATTTCTCTCTCGGAGCCAATACCTCACTTTTATATGGCGATATTTCTCGCAGTTTTGATAATACATACTCTTCGAGTAGCACTTTTTCTCGTTCAAAAAAATATGATGCCGATGTTACAGCTTTAAAGCTGGATTTTGGAGTGCAGAAGATTATTGACGCTGGTAATAATAAAATTGTGCTTGGTGCTACATTCTCACCTGCCGAAAATCTAAATGGAGATTGTACCGTTTCAGATGTCTCTACAGGTAGTACTTCACAGTCTTCAGATACGATAAACATCTCAAATGCATTCAGAATACCGGATTGTTTCGGTATAGGATTATCTTTATCGGGAGATAAATATACGGTAGGTGTAGATGCTTCATATCAGATGTGGTCTAATGCGCGTTTCTTCGGAGAATCCACCGGAAGAGATAGACTGAAGATATCCTTAGGAGGAATGTATCATCCGGAGGCTGGAAGTAAGAAGTTGTTTAGACGTTGCTCATATATGGCAGGTGTATATTATCAACAACCGTATTTCTCTATAGATGGTAAAAAAGGTCCTTCGGAATATGGAGTAAGTGCAGGTTTGTCATTGCCGATATCTAATGTTTATAATAACAAGACTAAGCTCAATATCTCCGGTCAGTTTGTTCGTGTAGAACCGGCATTTGGAGGTACGATAACGGAAAATTATTTGAGAATAAATATCGGTATATCGTTTAACGAACGTTGGTTCTCCAAATGGCAAGTTGAATAATTGAACTACCTATAAAAATTTTTATCAAAATAATAAGTGCAAGAGAAATAATAAAATGAAAAGAAGTTATTTTATCATCATGTCGTTGCTGATGGCGACTAATGTCTTCGCTCAGAAAGGAGTAGAGGACGGATCACGTTATGGACATGGTCAAGATAGTATTACGTGCCTTCAAAACATCAGTATCTATACAGAGTACGTAAAAACGGGTAATTATGCCGATGCTTACAAAAGTTGGAAGGAAGTATTTACAGATGCTCCGTTGGCCCAGATGGTAACTTACACCAATGGTGTGAAGATTCTCAAGGATATGTATCAAAAAGAGACTGATCCTGCAAAGAAAGAGGCTTATGCAAATGAATTGATGCAGGTATATGAGCAGCGTCTAAAATATCTTCCGGAATTGAATAAATTTTATCAGAATCAGATAACAGAGTATGAAGTAAAGGGTGCATACGCGCATGATTATATATCTTATACTTCCAAGTTGGATCTCGATAAGGCTTATAAACTGATTCGTGATGCAGTTGATTTGGGAAAGGGCGAAAATCAATATTATGTATTTGGTGACCTAATGAAGATATCAAGTGCAAAATATGCAAAGGATGCGAATTTTCGTGATAATATGATTCAAGATTATTTGGATGCTTCCACCTATATTAATACTGTAATAGCCGGTATTACAGATAATGAGGCATTGTTGGATGCTTCTAGAAAGACCAAGGATAATATCGATGCTTATTTCATCAGGAGTGGTGCTGCCGATTGTGATAACCTACAGGCTATTTACGGACCTAAGATAGAAGAAAACAAAACTAATCTTGAGTACCTTAATAAAGTGGTTTCCATAATGTCCATGCTCAAGTGCACATCTTCTGATGCTTATTTTGCTGCTGCTGAATACTCATATAATATAGCACCTTCAAGTAAATCCGCTCAAAGCCTAGGAGTGCTTTATTATGATAAACGTAATGATACAGCCAAGGCATTGGAATATTTCAATCAGGCCATTGATTTGGAAGAAGATCCTTCTCTAAAGTCTGAATATTACTATAAGACAGCTGTTATCCTAAAGTCACTGGATCAACGCAGCCAGGCCAAAAACTATTTGCAGAAGGCCATCAGTTTGAATCCCAATTTTGGAGAACCGTATATTCAGCTGGCTCAGTTGTATGCCAATAATAATCAGTGGTGTGATGAACCTGCACTTAACCAGTGTACGTTCTATGTTGTTCTTGATAAATTACAGACAGCCAAGAGAATGGACCCGAGTGTTGCTGAGGAGGCTGATAAACTTATTAAGGCATATTCCGAATTTACTCCCAAGATTGAAGATCTTTTCATGCTTTCAATAAAGAAAGGTGATAAGGTAGAAGTTAAGGGTTGGATAAATGAGACTACAACTGTTCGTTGATGATGTATCATCCCGTTAGAAGAATTTCTAATAATATATACAATGTGGCAATCGCTTTTGTAGCGATTGTCTTGTTGTTTTATTTCTCTTCGTGTAGTGGCGACAAAAAAGAGTTTGGAAAAGCCATTACAAGTCGTGATTCTACGTCAATGATGACAACAAGGGGTATTACATCATTGATTTCCGAAAACGGTATAATAAAGTATAAGATAACTGCGGAAGAGTGGGAATGGTTCGACCAGTTTAAGCCGCCCTATCAGGCTTTTGAGAAAGGAATATATCTAGAAGTGTATGATTCTACTTTAGAGGTAGTATCATCAATATATGCTGATACTGCATATTATTATATGGAAAAAGAGCTCTGGGAACTTAGAGGAGATGTACATGCCGAGAATGAGAGTAGAGAGAAATTCGATACTCAATTATTATTTTGGAATCAGCGTTACGAGAGAGTCTATTCTGACACAACCATAAAAATCGAGCAGGAGGATCAGATGATTATTGGAAAAGGGTTTCAATCGAATCAGGATTTTTCTGTATATTCAATAATCAAGACAAAGGGCGTTTTCCCTATAAAAGAATGAGTCATTCACTTCTTATATTGTTGGTAGCTCTTAGTCTGTCCGCCCTATTTTCGGGATGGGAGATTGCATTTGTTTCATCAGATAAACTCAGGTTTGAGATGGATGTCGATCGTCATACGTTAGGCTCGAAAATATTAGGCCGTTTCTTTCATAATCCTAATATCTACATATCTACCATGTTAGTCGGTAATAATATCGCATTGGTAGTTTACAGTACCATGATGGCAGCATTCTTGGAAGGAAGGTTCTCGATATGGTTTCCAGGTCTCACAGAGAGAGAGCTACTTTTGGTGTTGATAGAAACCTTCATATCTACTGCCATAGTCATTGTGTTCGGAGAGTTTTTGCCAAAAACTATTTTCAGGATAAATTCAAACTGGACATTGAATTTTTTCGCGGTGCCGATATATTTAGTATATATCATTCTATATCCGATATCATTATTCACTACATGGCTTTCAAGGGCAATATTGAGGTTTTTTGGTGTTAGGATAAACAAGAAAAATACTGAAAAGGTCTTTTCAAAGGTAGAATTGGACTATTTTGTGCAATCAGGTCTTTTGGACAAGAAAAAGAATAGTAAAGTAGACTCTGAGATAAAGATTTTTCAGAATGTTCTTGATTTTTCTAATGTCAAGATTCGAGACTGCATGATTCCGAGAAATGAAGTCGTATCGGTTGATATTGATGTGGAACTGCATGAGTTACAAGATTTGTTTGTAAGCACCGGATTCTCTAAGATAATCGTTTATAAGGATGATATAGATCATATAGTGGGATATATTCATTCATCAGAATTATTTCGTCATACACAGGATTGGAGAGATCATATCCAGACAGTTCCTTTTGTACCTGAGACTCTGATGGCTCAAAAACTTATGAAACAACTGCTTGCCAGACAAAAGACAATGGCCGTTGTAGTCGATGAATTCGGGGGCACTTCAGGTATAGTAACTTTAGAAGATCTTGTAGAAGAAATATTGGGAGAGATAGAGGATGAACACGATGTAAATTCGTTGATTGCCAAGAAAACCGAAGACGGCTATCTGCTATCCGGACGTATGGAGATAGAAAGGGTAAATGAACTATTCGGTTTATCCATTCCTGAGTCGGATGATTATATGACTATTTGCGGTTTAATATTAAGTAAGAAAAAAGGCTTTCCAAAAGTGAATGATATTTTGAAAATAGATGATATGACATTCAGAATTCTAAAAATGGGACCTACTAAAATTGAATTGGTAGAATTACTTAAGTCAAAATAATAAATCTCCAATAAGTAGTTTGAGAAACATTTTTTAGTAATTTTGTGCGCTGTGTCCCGTAAAAGGACATAATTGGATGATACGAAACAAAAAAAGACAAAATAAGAAATGGCAACATTACAAAAAATCAGAAACAGAGGACCTCTGTTGCTAATTGTTATTGGCCTTGCATTATTGGCCTTCATCTTAGGTGACGCTTGGAAAATGATTCGTCCCAATCAGAACGTTGTTTTAGCCGGTGAGATTGACGGAAAGTCAGTCAGCGCGATGGACTATCAAGACGAATTGGAGAAGTATTCAGAGATTATTAAGTTCTCAATGGGTGTAACCAATCTTACAGACGAGCAGTATACGGCTGTGAAAGATGAAGTTTGGACCACGATGGTAAGAAACAGCATTCTTAAAAAGGAGACTGATGCTATCGGATTGATGGTAACCGATTTGGAAGTTCAGAGTGTAATAGAGAAAGGAACAGATCCCGTTTTGGAAAACACTCCTTTCCGTAATGAAAAAACAGGAGCATTCGATGTCGATTATTTGAAACAATTCTTGGCAGGTTATAAAACTTTGAACCGTGAAGATATGTCTCCGGAAAACCTTAGTTATTATGATAATCTATACAATTATTGGCTTTATATAGAGGATAATATTAAGATGTCTCTTTTATATCAGAAATATGCATCTTTAGTTGAGGGATCAATATTATCAAACCCTGTTTCTATTAAGAACTCATATGAGACTCGCATAAAAAGAGCAGATGTACTTTTTGCTACAATTCCATTTTTTGAGGTTGCTGATTCACTCGTAAAAGTTGGTAATTCCGATTTAAAGAAATTGTATGATGAGAAAAAAGAGTTTTTCAAACAGTCGGTAGAAAGCCGTGATATTGTTTATATAGATTACGAGATTATGCCGAGTGCAGCCGATAGAGAGGAGACCATGAAAGAGTTGACTGATTTTTCTTCTCAACTTTCAAATACTAACGAAGACTTTGCATCATTTATACGTCTTACAGAATCTGTTGTACCTTATAGTGAGGTACCAAGAACAGCAAGTTCTCTTCCTTCAGACGTAGTTGTAAGATTGGATTCTGTGAAGATGGGAGATACATACGGACCTTATTACAATGCGTCCGATGATTCATATAATGCATTTAAGCTCTTGTCAAAAATAGAGGCTTATGATTCTATTCAGTATTGTCTCATTCAAGTTGCCAGAGATACGGAAGAAAAAACCGCTTTTCTTTCAGACAGCATATACCAGGCTGTAAAAGGTGGGGCCGATTTTGCGGAAATAGCATCCAGATATGCTCAAAAGGGTGAGCCACAGTGGATTTCCTCAGAAAATTATGAAAAAGAAGCACTCTCAGGTGCCAATGCTGTATTTCTTAATAAGCTCAATGGCATGAAAAAAGGAGAAATAACAAATCTTAAGGTAGAGAATAGTAATCTAATCATAAAAGTTCTTGATACTAAGAAATCAGTCGCAAAGTATGATGTTGCTGTAATAAAAAGAATAGCAACCTTCAGCTCTGAGACTAGCAATGATGCATATAATAAACTGAGTTCTTTTGTCGCTGCAAATAATACCGTTGATTCTCTTGAAGCAAATTCGGAGAAGAACAATTACAGATTGTTGACAATTGAAGATTTCCAGAGTTTTCAGAATAATGTTGGTGATGTAGCCAAATCTCATGAGGCTTTACGTTGGGCTTATGATGCTCAAGTTGGGGATGTATCAAAGGTTTTTGAAGTAGGCGAAGATAATAACCACCTCCTTGTAGTGGGCCTAAATGCCATTCACAAGAAGGGATATCGTTCTCTTGAGGATGTAAAGTCTAAATTAATGCCATTGGCTATAAGAGAGAAAAAAGCTGAACTTCTTATTAACAAGCTTAAGAGCGCAAAGACTATGGAAGAAGTCTTGAAAGTAGACGGTGTATTGTCTGACACGATACAGTATGTAAACTTCACCACACCTGCGTTTATAACCCTTACTTATTCCAATGAACCGGCTATCGGACCATCAGTCTTCAATCTCAAGGAGAGAGAAATGACTGCACCGATTAAGGGTGAAGGAGGCGTGTTTGTTGCAGAAAAGATTACTCCCGATACTTTGCCGGTAGAATTTGATAAGGCTACCGAGAAGAGCAGAATGAAAGCGATGTATGCAAGTACTATTGCAAACCAGATTCTTCAGGAGCTTTATTTAAATGCCAATGTTGAGGATGTCAGATATAAAACCTTCTAATGGTTTTATCTGATAGTGGTATACAAATAAATTGGAGACCTCAGAAATGGGGTCTCCAATTTATTTATTAGTACAACTTTTTGGATATTAGTTGTTCTCCGGACGAAGTTCGCGAACAACTGCTCCAGTGCGCCACATCTCGCTATCGTGCAGAGCCTTTAATTCTCCTTGTAACTTTTCACGATAGTCCGGTTTTGAGTTGCTGTCGATAGATATCTGAGCCTCATTACCAGTAATAACGCTGTGGTAAAGTTTCTCAACTACAGGCTTGATAGCATCGTGGAATGGAACCATCCAGTCCAAAGCACCGCGTTGAGCAGTAGTAGAACAGTTAGCGTACATCCAATCCATACCCTTGGCCGCAAATAAAGGCATCAGAGACTGAGTGAGCTCTTCACATGTCTCGTTGAAAGCCTCAGAAGGAGTATGCCCATTCTCACGAAGCACCTCGTACTGAGCCAACAGAAGACCCTGAATAGCACCCATCAGTGAGCCGCGCTCACCGGTAAGATCGGAAGTAGCTTCACGTTTGAATGTAGTCTCGAACATATAACCTGAGCCTATGCCGATACCGAATGCCAGAACCTTATCCATAGCCTTTCCTGAAGCATCCTGATAGATAGCATAAGAACTGTTCAGACCACGACCTTCGAGGAACATGGTACGAAGTGAGGTACCGGAACCTTTAGGAGCAACCATGATAACATCAATATCCTTAGGAGGAACCACACCGGTACGATCACTCCATGTAATAGCGAATCCGTGTGAAAAGTAAAGAGTCTTACCGGCAGTCAGATAAGGTTTAACTGATGGCCATAATTGCATCTGAGCAGCATCGGAAAGAAGCATACATATGATAGTTCCTTTTTCTGCAGCCTCTTCAAGAGAGAACAAGGTCTTACCCGGAACCCAACCGTCAGAAACAGCTTTGTCATATGTCTTTCCGAGACGTTGACCAACGATAACATTGAAACCGTTGTCTCTCAGATTACAAGCCTGACCGGGACCCTGAACTCCGTATCCGAGTACGGCGATAGTCTCATTCTTCAATACCTCACGAGCTTTCTCGAGAGAAAACTCTTCACGTGTCATAACCTCCTCTATGACACCTCCAAAATTCATTTTTGCCATAATCTTATATTATTTTTGGTGATTATTTATTGTCTGTTATTTCCAAATTTTTTTTCGACCTTGTCTATATATTCACTCACATGTTCCGATCTGGCGCGAGTAATTGCCACACGTCCGGAACTTACAAATTGAAGTATGCCTCCGGCAGCCGACAGTTCCTTATTCATAGAAACTATATCTTCAGTTTTACCGGTCTTTTCCACAACGCTATATGTAGAGTTTACTTCAATAATATTGGCTTGGTACCTGCGGATGATACGCGACATCTCGGGATGTTCCATCAAAACTCCCGTAGAGACTTTGTATAATGCCACTTCCTGCATGAATATCTCACTGTCAGTATAATAACCGCACTGCAGGACATCAATTATTTTCTCAATCTGACCTACCACCTTTTCAATACTGTCTTTATCGGTATAAGTGGTTATTGTGTAACGGTGAATACCTTCTATTGAAGAAGCCGATACATTCAGACTCTCAATGTTAATCTGTCTGCGAGTAAAGACTGCTGTTACCTGACTAAGCAGACCGACACGGTTTTCCGAATGAACAATCAGAGTATATAGTTTTTTCTCGTTATCCATAGTAATATTGTTATTTTGGTTGAAGCATCATCTCGTCAATCGCAGAACCGGGTGCTACCATCGGCATTACGTTCTCCTCATCTTCACATATCACTTCAAGCAGATATGCTCCTTCGGTTTCAAACATACTCTTTATAGCTTCATTTAGATTATCTCTGTCAGAGACACGTCCGAAAGATATGCCATAAGCTTTTGCTATCATTTCATAGTCAGGAT
>CAYOGG010000007.1:0-31714 GCA_964403455.1 uncultured Bacteroidaceae bacterium
GTGTTATGGTGAGTATTATTATCATTTCATTTTAATAGTGAAACGTTCAATGTTAGTGTAGGAACAAAAAATGTGCCCGAAATCAATGCTGACCTTTTGTCAGTAATGATAAAATGATATACCAGCAAACAACAACGGCAATTCCGCGTATTCCGATAATAATCAGAATAGTAGCAGAAACCGCCAAGAAGATGAATCTGATTTTGTTCTCACTCCACTTTAGATTCTTGAATTTAAGTGAGAACATGGGAATGTCACTTACCATGAGAAGTGAGAAAACAATCATCAGGCTAATTAAAATCCAAGGAGTGTTTAATAATGAAATGTGAGGCTCCTGTAATAATCCGCACCAGAAAAGAGCGTTGGCAGGAACTGCCAGTCCCATGAAAGATGTGGCCTGGCGAGTATCGGTATTAAACTTTGCCAATCTCAGAGCGGAAAAGACTACTATGATAAATCCGAAAAACGGAATAATACCATTCAGAGTATTACTGAGATTAAATGAATAGCTTTTCAATATGTACCAGCAAAGAAGGGAAGGCGATAAACCGAAAGTAATAAGGTCTGCCAATGAATCCAAATCTTTACCTATAGGTGAATATGCTTTTAATAATCGCGCCGAAAATCCATCAAGAAAATCAAACAAGGCGCCTGCAACTACCCACACCAAAACCATTAATGAATCTCCCTGAAAAGCTGAAACACAAGCCATGCAGCCACTTAAGAGGTTACAGCATGTAATAGCATTAGGAATATGTCTGGTGAAAGAAGTTGCCATTATGATAACCTTTATGGAAGTTTTGCTATGATATTCATGTCGGCGGTAACTTGCTGATTCAGCTTAACACAGACAAGAGACCCGATAGGAAGATAGACGTCGACACGAGATCCGAATTTAATAAAACCCAAATGATGGTCAATACGACTTTGGGAACCAACCTTTGGATAGGTGACTATTCTTCTTGCCAGCGCTCCGGCTATTTGTCTGACCATTATTTCCTGTCCATCGGGAGTTTTTATAACGATTAATGAACGTTCATTTTCCGTACTTGATTTCGGCTTGAAAGCTGCGTAATATCTTCCGTCCTGATGTTCGACTTTTGTTACCGTACCATTTACCGGATACCAATTCGCATGAACGCTTAAGATGCTCATAAATATTGATACTACGACTCTTCTGTCCTTAAAATAATCAGGCTCATCCACCTCTTCTATTGCTACAATACAGCCATCGGCCGGAGCAACTACCACCTTATCTCTATCTTCACTCGGGAAATGCCTATTCGGATTTCTGAAGAAATTAATCAATAGCCCCAAAATGATAATGGATAATCCTAAAACAACATAGGACCACCATCCGATGATGGCCGGTAGAAGTAGGAGAGTATTGATTATAAATATAACTATAAATGAAAGAGTCAGTGTAGGGACACCCTCTCTGTTGATTGTAGTTCTTCTTTTAATATTCTCTGACATGAATAATGTTATTGTTCCGACTTGCAAAAGTAAGTCTTTTTGTCAAAAAAATCAATTATGAAGATAGATATTGTTCTATTGAACTCTCTTTTTGGAGAGTATAAAAGGTGGTAATAAAGGTTTGTTCGTTTTTTTGGCATTTTGATTTGTTACATTGGTCTATTGGGAGTAACTTTATAAACTTTTTCAAAAAAGATTTTCGTTACTATTTATTATGCAAGATTTCGTTCACCTTCATGTTCATACGCAGTATTCTTTGCTCGACGGACAAACCAACATCCAAAAGATGGTGGATAAGGCTATTGATAATGGAATGCAAGGAGTTGCAGTTACCGATCACGGTAACATGATGGGAATAAAAGAGTTTATAAACTATTGCGGAAAGAAAAATAAGGCATTAGAGGCTGAGGGCAAACACTTTAAGCCGATTATCGGTTGTGAAGTCTATGTCGCTCCGCGTCACAAGGAGCAGAAAGAGGGCAGGCCTGATGCCGCCAATTATCACTTGATATTACTTGCAAAGAATTCAAAGGGTTATCATAATCTTATAAAGATAGTCTCCAAAGCATGGACAGAAGGGTTTTATTCGCATCCAAGGACAGATAAGTACGACTTACAAACTTATCATGAGGGAATAATATGTTGCTCGGCGTGTTTGGGAGGTGAGATACCGAGATTGATTACTGCCGGAAAGATTGAGGAAGCGGAAAAAGTTGCTCAGTGGTATAAAGATTTGTTCGGTGAGGATTTTTATCTGGAAATGCAGTATCACAAGGCTAATGTGTTGAAGGCTAATCATGAGACATACAAGCTTCAGGCACAAGTAAATGAAGAACTGAAAAAAATAGCCGATAAACTGCACATAAAATTGATATGTACAAACGACGTTCATTTTCAGGAAGAAGAGAATGCCGATGCACATGAACTTTTGATATGTCTTCAGACGGGAAAAGATCCGGATGATCCTAACTTAATGCGATATTCCAAGCAGGAGTGGTTCAAGACTCGAGAGGAGATGAATGTCGTTTTTGCTGAAGTACCTGAAGCTCTTTCAAATACCTTGGAAATACTGAATAAGGTTGAGGAGTATTCAATAAATAATGCGCCTATCATGCCTAATTTTTCTATTCCTGAAGAATTCGGAACGGAGATGGGGTATCGAAAAAACACTACAGAGAAAGAACTTTTTGATGAATTTACCTGTGATGAACATGGTAATAAGGTTTTGTCTGAAGAAGAAGCCAAGAAGAAAATAAAGAACTTAGGAGGTTATGAGAAACTTTATAGACTTAAGCTTGAAGCCGATTATCTGAAAAAACTTACGTTTGAAGGAGCAAGGAAGAGATATGGAGATCCTATTCCTGATAATATTCAGGAACAATTGATTTTTGAACTCCATGTAATGAAAACTATGGGATTCCCTGGCTACTTCCTTATAGTACAGGATTTTATTAATGCTGCACGTACAGAGCTTAATGTGTCGGTCGGACCGGGTAGAGGTTCTGCAGCAGGTTCTGTAGTTGCATATTGCTTGGGTATTACTCAGATAGATCCTATTAAGTATGACCTTCTGTTTGAACGCTTCCTGAATCCGGATCGTATCTCATTGCCTGATATAGATGTGGACTTTGATGACGATGGTCGAGGTAGAGTTTTACAATGGGTGACTGAAAAATACGGACAAGATAAAGTGGCTCATATTATAACTTTCGGTACTATGGCTACAAAGATGGCTATTAAAGATGTTGCTCGAGTACTTAAAGTTCCATTGGATATTTCCAATTCTCTATGTAAGTCTATACCTGACAGACTACCGGATAAATCCGATGGGAAGCCCCGTAAAATGAATTTGACCAATGTCATTGAGTGTGTTCCGGAGATTCAGCAGGCGGCTGCATCTGAGGATAAGCCTTTACGCGATACCATACAGTTTGCCAGAATGCTCGAAGGTAATGTAAGAGGTACCGGTGTTCATGCTTGCGGAACTATTATTTGTCGTGATGATATTACCGATTGGGTTCCTATATCCACTGCGGTTGATAAGGATTCAAAAGAGAGAATGATTGTTACTCAGTATGAAGGTAGTCTTATTGAAGATACCGGCCTGATTAAGATGGACTTTCTGGGATTGAAGACGCTTTCCGTGATAAAAGAGGCCCTTGAAAATATCAGAGTAAGTTTAGGCATAACAATTGATATTGAGAAAATACCTATAGATGATCCGGCTACATTTAAGCTTTACAGTGAAGGTAAGACCATAGGCACTTTTCAGTTTGAGTCTCCCGGAATGCAAAAATATCTGCGAGAGTTACAGCCCGGTGTATTTGAGGATCTGATAGCTATGAACGCTTTGTATAGACCGGGTCCTATGGATTATATTCCCGATTTCATCGATAGAAAGTTGGGTAGGAAACCTATCGAATATGATATTCCGTGTATGGAGAAATACCTCAAGGATACTTATGGAATAACGGTTTATCAAGAACAGGTCATGTTGCTTTCCAGGCTTCTTGCAAACTTTACCAGAGGCGAGAGTGATACTCTTCGAAAGGCAATGGGTAAGAAATTGAAAGAAAAACTGGATCATCTGAAACCGAAATTCATTAAGGGAGGTAAGTCTAACGGTCATGATCCTAAGGTCCTCGAGAAGATATGGGGAGATTGGGAGAAATTTGCATCTTATGCTTTCAATAAGTCTCATGCGACCTGTTATTCATGGGTAGCATATCAGACGGCTTATCTCAAGGCAAATTATCCGTCACAGTATATGGCTGCCACATTGAGCAGAAACTTATCCGATATTACTGAAATAACCAAATTGATGGATGAATGTAAGGCTATGGGTATTAATGTTCTTGGCCCTGATATCAATGAGAGTGTACCGACGTTCGGTGTTAACGGTAAGGGTGATATCCGTTTCGGGATGGCTGCTATAAAAGGTGTAGGCGAGAGTGCCGTTCAATCAATAGTTGAAGAACGTCAGAAAAATGGTCCATATAAAGGAATTTTTGATTTCGTTCAGAGAGTCAATCTGACTTCGTGTAATAGAAAGAACATTGAAAGTTTAGCATTGGCAGGTGCTTTTGACAGCTTTACGGAGATTAGGCGAGAACAATTTATGGAGCCTTGTAGTAAAAATGAAACATTCGCTGATGTTTTGGTTAGATATGGGAATAAATATCAGCTAGATAAAAATGAGATTACAAATTCTCTGTTTTCCGATTTGGAGAGTCAGGTTGATATGGCAACACCGATTATTCCGGATGCACCGGAATGGTCCAAATTGGAGCGTCTGAATAAGGAAAAAGAGTTGGTAGGGATATATATATCAGCTCATCCTTTGGATGAATATCGGATTATTCTTGATAATGTTTGCAATACCACCATGAAGGATTTGGAGGATAAAAACAAGTTGCTGAATAGGGATATTATTGCCGCGGGTGTTGTAGTATCGTTACGTGAGGCCAGGACTAAAAATGGCAAGTTATGTGGATTTGTCAAGATTGAAGATTATTCCGGAACTAACGAACTTGCCTTTTTCGGTATGGATTGGCTGAATTGGAGAAACATGATGGTGGTTGGAAATTTTTTATACATAAAAGGTAAATGCCTTCCGTATAAATTTGATCCAAACAAGGTTGATTTCAGCATTTCATCGATTGAATTATTACAAGATATAAAGGAGAAGGCTATAGAAAGTCTTACTATCTCGGTCTCATTGTCTTCAATAGATATGCAATTAGTGAGCAATTTAGACTCTTTGACACAAAAACAAGGCAATGTGACCTTAAAGTTCAATATTAGAGATCTTTCGAGCGGTAATATGGTTGATCTTTTGTCGGGTAACAGAAAAATATCCGTTACATCCGATTTAGTCAATTTTTTAAAGGATACAGAAGGACTTAAATATTCATTTAATCAATAAAACATAATCATTATGGAACTGGAAATTACTGAGAAAAATTTTGAATCGATTATGGCGGAAGGTAAACCTGTCTTGGTCGATTTCTGGGCAACATGGTGCGGACCATGTAAACGACTCGGACCTGTTATTGAAGAGATATCGAATGAGTTCGAGGGTAAAGCTATTGTTGGCAAATGTGACATTGAGGAAAGTACCGATTTGACCGATAAATTCGGTATTATGAGTGTACCTACGGTCGTCTTCTTTAAAGACGGAGTTGAGGTTGGTCGTCAGGTAGGTGTTGCAGCTAAATCGGTATATACGGATAAACTTAATAGTTTACTTTGACTATGGCAGATGAATTTGATGTCGAAGATCTCGATGATGAAAAGACTGTAGAATACATTAGAAATGTTCTCCCGCAGGAGATGAAAGAGAAGTTCTCTGATGATATTCTATATTATTTTCTGGATGTTATCAATGACTATTTTACCAATAGTGGGGTATTGGACAAGAAGCCTGACAAGGACGGTTATATAGATGTTGATAATGATGAATTGGTTGAGTACATCATTAAAGAGGCAAAACGCGATGAAATCGGAGAATTTACCCCTGAAGAGGTCATTCTTATTGTGGAAGCTGAGGCCGATTATGTGGACTCTCAGGAGTAAAGTCAATCAATCGTTAATGGTTATAATTCTGGCTCCATCGGTGATTTCATCGATGGAGACTTTTTTTGCGTCAGTAGGGAGTAATTCTTCTATCAGTTCCGGCCACTCAATGAAACAGAGTGCTCCGCTATAGAAGTAATCTTCATAACCCAGGTCATATACTTCTTCCAATTTTTTGATTCGATAAAAGTCAAAGTGATATATCAACTCAGAGGTAGTTTCGGAACGATATTCGTTTATTATGGCAAACGTTGGAGAGTTAACTTCGTCATTTACTCCTAGTTCTTTGCATAGAGCTTTTATGAATGTCGTCTTTCCTGCTCCCATCTTGCCGTAAAATGCAAAGACGGTATCGTCTCCCATTTGACTAATGAACTCACGAGCTGCTTCGCTGATTTTTTCCAATGAACTTATTTGAATAGTATTCATATCTTTATTTCTTTTTTGGTTGCATAGTAATGAAAGGAATTATCATTTCCTCCATAGATATTCCTCCGTGTTGGAAAGTCTCCTTGTAATATGCGGCAAAGTTATTGAAGTTGTTTTGATATACGAAATAATCGGCTTCCGATGCAAAAATATATGATGAACTAACACCCGTAGCCGGTAGCTGTGCTTTAATTGGTTCGGAGATTTCATATACATCTTTCGGATTAAAGCCAATGTTTTTTCCCAACTTGTATCTGAGATTGGAGTTAATTGAACGGTCTGCTACGATTTTTATCGGCTTGTGTACCAATATGCTGCCATGATCAGTGGTTATTGTCACCTTGTATCCCGATGCTGCTATCTTCTTAAATAGTTCCTTTATAGAAGAGTGTCGGAACCAAGAAAGAATCAAACTTCGGTATGCGGCCTCATCAACGGCCAATTCACGAACCATCTTTGAATCGGTTTTGGCGTGTGACAAGATATCAATGAAGTTTATGACAATTACATTTAAATCATTATTCTGTAATGTATTAAACTGTGATAACAACTTGTCGGCAGCAGGCGAGTTATTAATCTTGTTGTATGAAAAGTTGTTATGTCGTCGATATCGATCCAGTTGGGTCTTAATGAGTGGCGCCTCGTTTAGGTTCTTACCTTCTTCCGAGTCTTCATCTACCCACAATTCATGAAACATCTCAGAAATCTTATTTGGCATTAGACCAGAGAATATTGAATTGCGGGAATATTGTGTTACCGTAGGCAGGATACTGTAATACAATTGTTCATCTATTGTGAAGTAATCAGCCAATTCGTTGCTAAGCATCCTCCATTGGTCATAACGCAGGTTATCAATTACAATCATAAAAACCTTATCTCCGTTATCAAGTAATGGAAAGATATATTTCTTGAATAAATCAGGACTCATGGTAGGGCTTTTTTCACGATTCATCATCCAACTCATATAGTTTTTTTTGATGAATTTGGCGAATGATGCATTTGCTTCAGTCTTTTGCATGGTGAGCATCTCGCGCATTGAACTGTCTGCCTCCTGTAATTCCAACTCCCAATATACAAGCTGTTTATAAACTTCTATCCAGTCATCGAAGGTGAGAGAGTCATTGATTCTCATGCTTATTTTGCTGAAGTTTTGTTGATAACCTTTATTTGTCTCAGCCGTGACTATATCTCGTTGGTGAATATTTTTTTTCAGGGTCAACAGTATCTGGTTGGGATGTACGGGCTTAATCAGATAGTCGGCTATCTTCGAACCTATAGCCTGATCCATAATATTTTCTTCCTCACTTTTTGTTACCATCACAATAGGCAGAGTAGGATCTATTTCTTTAATGAAACTCAGAGTCTCCAATCCGCTCATTCCCATCATATTCTCGTCAAGTAAGACTAAATCGTAATTGAAACCCTTACAGCGATTGATAGCATCACGACCATTTGTAACAGTGTCAACTGCATAACCTTTGCTCTCTAAGAACATTATATGTCCTCTTAGCAAATCGATTTCATCGTCAACCCATAACAATGTACCTATTTTATTCATAATCATCCGTTTCCTCAAAAATTGTTGAACCGTCAATATCAGGTATTGTCAGAAAATGTTTTTCATAAAACTCCTGATAATCCTGAAAACTGTAGAACTGAAGTAAAATCTCAAGATTTTCCTTGGTAATAATAATAGCTTTCAGTCCCTGAATTTTTTCAGCCATTTCATTATCTCCGAATAGCTTTTGTTGATAAAAATAAGCTTCGTCATAATTCATGAATTCACTTATTGTCATCATACCTATACCCTGATGCTCGGAAAAACCGATATCGAAGTTTCTAACCATAAAGTTGGTAAAGTTATATTTTGCTATTTCAAAAAGTAGCCTGTTTTCATTTATGGAATCTTTGGGATATGCCAAAATAAAAAGATATGGTTGATAACGGTCTTCCGTGAAAGAGGGCTTAACACTATCTGGTATATTTTCTACCTGTCCGGCAATGTTCCGTTGTTCCCATATTGATGAGAATGATTTGGATTGCAGGATTTTACCGTCTTGTACTCCTTGTGCGATTAATCCGGCTAATTGACTTATCTCATTTTGCGGATATTTTTCAACAATTAGTCGAAGTAGATTAAGGAACTCAGCAGTATTACCTTCTTGAAGCAAACAAGACGCCTGTAGGAATAAAAATTTTGCTCTGTGATATCCTAATGGATATTTTTCTGCAGAGATATGACAATTCTTTATTACAAGATCCGTATTCCCGGATTTATAAGCATCATATGTTTCAGCATAGAGTGAGTCTTCTCTGTGCTTTCCATATTTTGCGTTTTCAATAAAATTGGAATCGCATATTGCCAAAGTATGTTCGTTCTCAGGATAGAGCCGACTCATCTGTGTTTTACATGTATCAGCCAAATCTTTCTTTCCCCAAAGTGAATACATCAAATAGAGGTTATAAAGTGCGTCAACCGCTTCATCTGCCTCAGGATAGTGTTTTACTATTCTGTTAAAAGAGTTTTCAGCCGATTCATATTCCTCAAGAAGATCTTTGTATATAATACCTGCGTTAAACAATGCATCGGTAAGTATCTTATCAGAGGCATTCTTTTGTTCATTTGTGAATGGTATCTGTTGAATATAATATTCCTTTTTATGAATATCCGTCACTAACTCTACTTGAGTAGAATCATTATCTGTTAGCATATCGCCGATGGAATCAGTAGTTTCAGGTTTCTCTGTTGAGTTGTTTGCCATACTGAGTGTAGTTTTATTTATTCTACGCCAATCATCCTCAAACTTCCTGCGTCCCCAATGTTCAACAAATGCACTCTTTCCGTTTTGTACTAACTGAGTGTTATAAAAGTACCATGCGCTATTATCTCCTTTTGATGATGATGTTTCAGATGTAGCATTTTCATCGTTGTTTTTTTCAATTTCTAATAAAGCCGCCTTTTTTTCGTTTTGTATTACATTTTCAATAATACTTCCTATTATGGTATCAAGTGTTTGTCTGTCCAATGTTGCTAACCGCTGAAGGCTATCTTGTAGTAATATGTTATCATTATGAATAGCCAAATCCTCAAGAACCTGAGAACGTCTTTTTACTATCTCATATTGTTCGTTTTTTTGATCTATCAGTCCGACGGCCTTAGAATAGCATATACCAGCATTCGCATAATCGGTTTTCTCCCAATATAGGTTTGCCATTGTAAGAAGCAATATGCCTTTTTCTGCTCCATTTCTAGTACCTTTCTCTACACCGATCTCATAATTCTTCAATGCGTTAACGGTATCCTTTTCAGAGAGGTAAATGTTTCCTATTGCATAGTAAATCTGATCTAAATATTCTTTGTTGTTTGGATCTTTACCCATCCGGCCGAGTTTCTTGAATAATTTACTATGATTTGTTTCCGGCATAGTCTCTGTCTGCTGGATTCTTGCATTGAATTCAATTCGATAGGGAGGATTCATACGTATCACCTCTTGAAAAGTCTTATATGCCTTTTCATTTTGACCTGTGACTTTATATAATTGTCCTAAAAGATATTTTTCACGTATCTTGCTTGTCTTGCTAAGTTCCGGCCTTTTCATCCCCTTTTCCATGTAAGGCAAACTCTCTTTAAACCTTTCCTGACGTATCAGATGTGAAGCTATTATTGAGTTATATTCCGATAATAGTCTGGGAGGAACGGTATCGGCCTGTATTCTTGATAAGAGTTCTTCCGTTTCATAGTTCCAGCCCATTTCAGAATAACACAGCATCGTCTTTATTCTTGCTTCTGCAATAATCTTAGGTTCATCGAAATATAGATTGCATATATATGAATATGTTCCGGCTGCTTCTATGAACTCTCCTTTTTGCATTTGTGCATCAGCCATCAACATCCAGGCATTCCAAAGGAAGGGGTTGTATTCGTTTTTATCTCGAAATCTTTTTTCTTTTTCACTCAAGCTGCCACCTTTTTTATTCTTTGGCTTTGCAGATATTGAGTGTAGCTTGACACATTTTTGTGCCTTTTCTATGGCAAGGTCGAAATCCTCTTTACCTTTACTCCTGGCTTGTTCATCACTTACTGGTAAGAGTAAAAGGAGATCGATGTAATTGTCTTTTACGGACTTCTCTTGAGCAATATAGCCTTTTTTGTATGCCTCATGACCGTTGAAGTATGTATTGTACTTGGTTACCGTAGATTGGTAAAGACGTGAAAATTTAGTGTTTTTTGTAGTAGAGCAACTGACAAATAATGTCAGCAGGCATACTAAAACTGGTATTACGTATTGTTTGCACGCCTTCATATCTTTAATTCGTTTCTGTCATTAGAGAGAAGGCTTCTTCTTTTAAAGCATCGGGTAGTTTTATTTCTCTTACTTGTAAACTTTCCAACCACTCTGATACTTCTTTTTGCTCCATTGTGTATAATACATAGCGAAATTCTTCAATCTCCGAATCAACATAATCGGAAGAGTCTCTCCCCTTAAAGCGATCCAGGTCTTCGTCATCAAAGTAATTGGCTTTGTTCATCATAGCCTCAGCTAGCTTTTGCTTATCACAAACATCATGCTTGCCACAACAAACGCTGTTTTCACTATGGGAAAAAGTTTCTTCTCTACTGATTGTTTTTGTACTCTCTAGTTGCGTGTTCGAAGAACTTTTTTTCTTGAAAAAAGTAGCCATAACAAACAGTATCACCAAGATAACGCCACAGATAATATATATAGCCATAAACAATTAAAATTCAAAGGGATTAAACACGCGAAGTTAACTATTCAACGTATCCGCACCAAATTTATTATGGAAGTTGTTACTGTATTTATTGTTTATTGACTATGAATTAGCTATTTGAAATGTAATTGTTTTTCGGGAAAAAGAGATGCATTGATAACCCTATTGCTATCAATGCATTTAAGTCGGGGTGACTGGATTCGAACCAGCGACCACACGCCCCCCAGACGCGTACTCTAAACCGGACTGAGCTACACCCCGCATCGTCCTTCAGTTATTAACTGAGCGTTTTGACGGTGCAAAAGTATCTCTTTTTGTGATAAGAAGCAATTTTTTTTATCAGTTTATATCGTTACTGATAATAAGTTTATCCGTACCGGCACTAACTAGTATAGAACTATTCTTATTTATGCTTCCTGATAATATCATAGTTGATAATTCGTTGAGAAGCATCTCCTGAATCGCTCTTTTCACAGGTCTGGCACCAAACTCCGGATCAAATCCGGCATGAGCTATCATATTTATGGCGAAATCATCAATCTTCATGGTTATTCCGCTCTCTGCGAGCATTGTACATACGCTCTCTATCTGTAGACTTACAATTTGGCGTATTTCACTCTCACGAAGAGGCAGAAATACTATTGTTTCATCTATTCGGTTAAGAAACTCAGGACGAATGGTTTGTTTTAACATAACAAAAAGTTCCTGCTCTGTCTGGCGTATCCACTCTTCACGGTTGCTCTCGGTTAGGGTAGACATTCGACTTTGAATATATTGACTTCCCAAATTACTGGTCATGATGATGATTGTATTCTTAAAATTGACAGTACGTCCTTTGTTGTCTGTAAGACGCCCGTCATCAAGAACTTGCAACAGTATATTGAATACATCCGGATGGGCTTTTTCAATCTCATCGAACAGTATTACCGAGTAGGGCTTCCTTCTGACGGCTTCCGTTAGTTGTCCGCCTTCGTCATAACCTACATATCCGGGAGGAGCACCAATAAGTCTGGTTACCGAGAACTTCTCCTGATATTCACTCATGTCGATTCTGGTCATGAGTTTATCGTCATTGAAAAGGTATTCCGCAAGAGATTTAGCCAATTCTGTCTTTCCGACACCGGTAGTTCCTAAGAATATAAAGGATCCTATAGGACGTTTTGGGTCTTGTAGACCTGCACGGCTGCGACGTACAGCATTGGAAACGGCGGTAATTGCCTGATCCTGCCCTATTACGCGTTTGTGCAGTTCTTCTTCCAAGTGAAGCAGTTTTTCTCGCTCACTTTGTAGCATACGGTGAACGGGAATGCCTGTCCAGCGTGATACTACCTCTGCTATGTCATCTGCTGTTACTTCTTCTTTGACCAAACAGTTCCCTTCTTGTTGTTCATGAAGTTGTTTTTGAATGGTGTTAATATCCGATTCCAAATCTTTTATTTTACCATAGCGTATTTCGGCAACACGACCATAATTGCCTTCGCGCTCGGCTCTGTCCGCTTCAGTCTTGAGCTGTTCTATGCGTTGTTTGTTTTGTTGAATATTTTCAACAAGACGTTTTTCGGCTTCCCATTTTGTTCGAACAGTGTTCTCCTCTGATTGTAAATTATTTATTTCGTCACTTAACTGTTTCAACTTCTGTTCGTCCTTTTCTCTTTTTATTGCAGCCCGTTCAATCTCAAGTTGTTTTAGACGACGTGTTATTTCATCGAGTTCCTCAGGAACGGAATCGCGTTCCATACGCAGTTTTGCAGCAGCTTCGTCCATAAGATCTATAGCTTTATCCGGTAGGAATCTTTCAGTGATATATCTACTCGATAGCTCCACTGCAGCAATTATTGCTTCATCCATTATTCGAACTTTGTGATGATTCTCATAGCGTTCTTTTAAACCTCTAAGAATGGAGATGCTGCTTTGTTCATCGGGTTCATCAACTGCTACTATCTGAAAACGACGTTCCAGAGCTTTATCTTTTTCGAAGTATTTCTGATACTCGTTTAAGGTAGTTGCACCTATTGCACGAAGATCGCCGCGAGCCAAAGCCGGTTTAAGTATATTAGCTGCATCCATAGCTCCTTCGCTTGCTCCGGCTCCGACTAATGTGTGTATCTCATCAATGAACAGAATAAAACGGCCATTTGACTTAATTACTTCTTCAATGACGCCTTTCAGGCGTTCTTCGAATTCACCTTTATATTTAGCACCGGCCACAAGAGCTCCCATATCCAGAGAGTAGATTGTCATCTGTTTTAAGTTCTCAGGTACATCACCACGTATTATCCTTCCTGCTAATCCTTCTATTATAGCGGTCTTGCCTGTCCCGGGTTCTCCGATTAGAATAGGGTTATTTTTTGTCCTTCTGCTAAGAATCTGAAGTACACGCCTGATTTCCTCATCACGACCTATAACAGGATCTAATTTACCCTGTTTAGCCCTTTCATTCAAGTTTATGGCAAATTGGCCAAGAAACTGAACTCCACTTTGTTGATTGTAATTGTTTGTATCCATGCTATCTGTTTTCTTTGTTTAGTTCAAAATGAAAGCCAGCATATCGATACTGTCTGATTGGCATAATATTAAAGGTTGTTGGTGTCATTATGACATACAACAACCTTTGAAAATCAGAAAAACTATTCTTATTTATCTGTTCGAAGAACGAGTGTTTTCGTTACTATCGTATCCTATTGGTCTTCTAGTATTATTGTTTTGTCTAGTCGCATTGGCCCTAGGATCCGGATTTCTGTTTTCCATTCTGGTCCTATTGTCTTCAACATTTGCACTCTGATTATGACCATGATATTTTGATATCTTGTATTGCTGAATCCTGGGTTTTACCGGGGCTTTTAAGGGTGGACGGTTAATGATCGGACTGAGCATACTAAAACTCGGTATGGGTCTTTGTCTATAGTTTGTTATATGTATTAGGTGATCGTTATCAATATACTCAAAACCAATGAAAAATTTTACGTAAGGAGCGAGTCTGTCTGTTGGAAATACAGTGGTTATCTCATAAACTCTTTCAGGATAGATTTTGATATCTTCGCGCACCAAGATCTGATAGCTATGTTCTCTTTCGAATATTCTTATGTAAAGAGGCCCTCGATATACATAATCACTATTATTAATTACGGAAAATGTAATATATCCTTCATCTCCTACGTATAGGTTATTTAATCCTATGATAGGTTCACTGAACAATTCCAGTATGCTTTTTTCATTTGGAAAGCCAAAGCTTTGAGCCTTAATTCCTGCTGAGCAGAGAAAAATAAGGCAAATTGATATAAACTTTTTCATAAGTAATATTGATTTAGGCTTGTTATATTCAAAAATACATAAAAAAAATAATTATGTTTATCGAATAACGTACTTTTTTAGTTCAAACTTTCTCGGCAGAAGTCCAGCGTCTCAAGAATGATATCCCGACTTACCATTTGTTGTATATATTTTTCATCTGCACCTATAAGAGAAAATGTTGAATTGTTTTCTTGAATGCATAAATCTATTATTTCATTGTACCAATGACATTTTATGCCGATACTTCCGATACTTTCTTTTATTTCATATTGAAACAAACGCATTCTCTCGATAGGGTATCCGGTCAGAACATGAGATATATAGAGTTCTCCTATTATTCCCCAAGCCAATGCTTCTCTTATATTGATAATAATATCATGTGAAAGACAAACCTTGAGAATTGATTTCCCCAAGATACTGCCTATTGTACCCTTTTTAAACTCAAACTCCGTATTAGAATCAGAATCTGTGATTTGGTGTATTATTTCCGAAGGAGATTTTCTCATATACCTTTTAGAAATTACTATCTGATTTATAGTTAGATGACCTGAGAACAACTTTTTATGTATGCAAATCTAATGCTACTATTCCGAATATCAGTTCTATCATTAAACCTTTTCCTGCAACTCAAGTCAAAAAAATGAAAACTAACCAATATGAGAATTTTTGTTATTTTACTGATAGGACTTTTATTGTGTCCGTCGTTGTCGTCTTTTGCGCAGAACCGTAATCAGCCGAAATTGAATGGTAAGGCTAATATTACCGGAAAAATAATCGATTATTCTACTACTGAAGATATTCCTCAGGTTGCAATTCAATTGTATTCGCTACCTGACACGGCATTCGTTGTTGGTGTTGTAACGGATAATGAAGGTTGGTTTTCTATTAAGAAAGTCAATGTAGGTAATTACTTCATGAGAATGTCATTCTTGGGTTATTCTACAATAGAATCAAATGTTAACGTAGAAAAGAACGACAGAGAAAAGAGTGTAGGAATATTTAAGTTGAGAGATAATGCCATAATGTTAGGTGAAGCTACTATAGAGGAGGCTCTACCTCCTACTCAGGTTGTTGGTGACACGCTTATGTTCAATGCTTCTGCTTTTCGTGTGCCGGAGGGCTCGGTTTTGGAGGATCTTATTAAGCAACTTCCGGGAGTAGAGGTAGATGAGAATGGTGGCATTACTGTTAACGGAAAGACTATTTCTCGAATATTAGTAGATGGAAAAGAGTATTTCGGTAATGACAGACGTATGGCTACTCAGAATCTGCCGGTAAATATAATACATAGGATAAAAACATATCAGAGAAAAAGCGACCTTGCACGTGTAACTGGAGTTGACGATGGACAAGAGGAGACTGTGATGGATTTGCAGATTAAGCCTAACATGAGAAAGGGATGGCTAAATAATGCGGATGGAGGTATCGGTACACCTGTTGGCAATAATGATTATGGGGATTGGCTGAAATACCTTTATTCGGGAAGATATACTCTTAATCGTTTCCAGTCAGATACTCAATTCTCAGTTACGGCTAATACTAATAATTCGGGCCGTGGAAACGGAGTTAGCAAGAGTACTCAGTTGGGTGTTAACTTCTCTAAGAATATAGGAGAACAATATCCGCGTCGCAGAAATGAATATCCATTGGTGTTGGGTGGAAATATGCGATGGAACGGTTCTTCTTCTCGTTCCATGAATGAATCAGAATCAGAAACCTTTACTACTCAATATGCTTCGTCTTCCTTCAGCAATAATCGTTCCAATAGCAGCAATGGAAGTAGCAGTGCCAGTGGTGACTTCAGAGTTGAATGGCGTCCGGACTCTTCTTTGAACATAATTTTCAGACCAAGTTTCTCTTTTAGCCGAAATAACAGCAGTTCAAATAGCGGATCAGTTACATTTAATACCGACCCCTATATTGCTACGGACATGTTGGATATATTGGATGAGTATAGATCACTTTCAACGGAGATGTTGGATTCCATAGGTGTTAACTCCAGAGTGAGTGCGAATAAGAGTAAAGGAAACAGCAATCAGTTGAGTGGTGAGTTTCAGTTTAACAAGCGTTTTACGGAAGAAGGCAGAAACCTGACCCTGCGTTTTACTTATTCAGCTAACGGAGGTGAGAATAACAGTTATTCTTCATCAAATCAGATTTATTACCAGAAACACGAACGTGATACGGTGATGAATAGATATAACATGAATCCTACAGATAACAGTAATTGGTCAGGACGTATTATGTGGAGTGAGCCGATGGACTCAGGTAGGAGTCATTTACAGATAAGTTACCAGATACAAGTCAGTAAGAGAACCACCGACCGACAGACTTATGTGCTTCCTTCGCGTGGAGATTTTTTTGAAAATTGGGATGAGAACTGGTTGTTGCCTTATGAGCTTGAACAATATTTAAATAGTGAGTTGAGTCGTAAGGCTACCAATATAAGTCGTAATAATGACATAACCTTACAGTATAGTCATACAACGGACCACTCAAATCTCAATCTTGGATTTAGTATGTTGCCTCAATATACACACATGGATAACTTCAAATATTTAGGTTATACAATACCCGATACATCAAGATTGGTATTTAACTGGACACCTTCATTAAACTACCGTTATCGTTGGACTCAACAGAGAAGCCTTCAGGTAACATATAGAGCAAATACCAGTCAGCCGAGCATGGAGGATATGCTTGATATAACGGATGATAGCAATCCGCTTAATATCACAAAAGGTAATCCGGGATTGCTTCCTACTTTAAGAAATACCTTTGAAATCAATTTCAATGACTATAAGCAGGAGAATCAACGTACTTTTAACTTCAGAACCTCATTGGAGAATTCTTTGAGAAATATTGCACGTCGTACCGATTATGATCCCGAGACCGGCGTGTCTGTTACCCAGCCCCAGAACATGAGTGGGTTTTGGACCAATTGGAGTACTTCAACCAATATTCAACTCAACCAGACGATACCAAATACAAAATGGAGGTATTCTACATCTACAAACGGTTCTTTTCGTCATCAAGAGAGCTATACTAGAACCGGTAGCATAGGAAATTATAATGCCGGTTCAGGGACAGGCGGTAGTGCCGTTTTGAGTACGACCAAAAGTATTACAGCCGGTGAAAATGCTTCTGTTACATATCGAAATACATGGTTTGATGCTACTGTTAACGGTCGTATCAACTATGATCATCAAGAGAATAGTATACGTCAAAATACTAACATGGATACATATACATTCAGTTATGGCGGAAGGTTTACCGCAAGATTGCCATGGAAGAATATTAATCTTGGGTCGGACATAAATATGCAGAGTCGTCGCGGTTACAGCGGTTCATATAACAGGGATGAACTTATATGGAATGCATCAGCATCATTCAGTTTCCTGAAAGGTAATGCGGCTACTCTGAGAATAAATTATTATGATATCCTCAATGATGAGAGTAATGTTAATAGAAATGTTACTACTACCGGTAGAACTGACACCAAAAATAATAATATCAACAGTTACATCATGGCAAATCTTATTTTACGTGTTAATGTATTCGGAAGCCGTCAGGCACGTCAAGAAATGCGTAATTCATCTCGTACTGCATCGGGAGATAACAGAAACTCTCAGGGCAGAGGAGGAATGATGGGAGGTGGAATGGGCGGCTTTGACGGTGGTGCAGGTATGCGTGGTGGTATGGGTGGAGCAATGGGTGGCGGTTTCGGTGGAAGATAAATCCAAACTTCTGTTTTTTTGTAAGTTGATTTTTTAGTTTTTAAAAGAAGAAAGACGTGAACAAGGTTTGTTCGCGTCTTTTTTCATATGGAAATATATAGATCATTCGATATTTTTAAAAAAAGAAAAATGAACAGAGCCGTATTTACGAAGTTCTGTAAAGTGAATATCTTTACTGAAGTCACTCTTGTTACCATGTTCCAAAACGAATATTCCATCGGGTTTCAACAATCCTCCATCGAATATCGATTTTGGAATATCGGCGATATTTGGAAGCTGATAGGGAGGATCTGCAAATATAAAGTCAAATTGGGTCCTACATCTTTCAAGGTACTTGAATACATCACCCTTAATAGGTAAGCTTCTGTCTGTCTTGACCGTTTCCATTATTTTACATATAAAGTCATAGTGTGCCGGTTCTTTTTCTACGGATATTACTTTTTCACATCCTCGAGATATCAGTTCTATGCTGATGCTACCTGTACCGGAAAAAAGGTCTAAGGCTGTAGAACCTTCAAAATCCATTCTATTTGAAAGAATATTGAAGAGGTTTTCTTTTGCAAAATCTGTAGTAGGACGAGCACTGAAAGATCTGGGAACTTCAAAGTGACGATGTCTGTATATTCCACTTATTACTCTCATTGTGTATTATGTTTATGTAAAAAAAATCCATCTGTTTTGCCGACAGATGGATTCCTTTAATATCTATAGATTATTATTCCCAGTTACCGGCATTGTTGTTTCCGCTTTCAGCATCACCGACTTTCATACCCGGATAACGTCCCATCTGTTCCCTTTCATCAATAAGATTGAATAACTCTTGTTTGTCGAGACCTTCAAGATAAACTGCAAAAGGTGTCTTTGCCTCAAACAAGTACATGAAAGAACCTGATTTTGTAGTATCGCAACCTGTAGCCATCTCAAATTCAGCTCCACCTCCGAATGGAACGAAACGGATAGAATCTGCATTGTAGTTGTCAGGATATATGGAGTCAATTAGGTTGACCCATACGGTATCGCGGCTGAAGAGGAAGTCTAATTGACCATTCGCATTTTTTTGAACGAATCCGGCATCAATAGCCTCTTGCCATTTTTGATCTGCTATTTTTTTGTTTTTTGCTTTTCTAGCCTCAGAATATAATGCAATAACAGCAGGTTCGGTCCAGCCTGCTTCCATTTGGGTTTCATTTAATTCACCGATTTTCTTTATTACCGGTAACTTACCGGTTTTAATAAAGTTGATGAGGGTATCGAAACTAGCGGTATATTGTCCGTCGTGCTGTCCGCGATATTCTACCTGAGCTGAACGAATGTCAATAAGTTTATTGATAACAAGAGCATCACGACGTTCTTTTTCTTTATCGAATTTAATAGGTCCCATGATGCTACCATAAAGGATGTAAGCCAATCCAACTACGCAAATCGCGAGAATAATATTGATTACCTTTTTCATATAGTGATTAATTGATTAATTTCGTACCGCAAAAATATAACAAATATCCGTATCTCACTACTATCCAACTTAAATTTTATGGAATGAGACTTATTAAGAAAGAATTATTACTTGAAGAAATCATAAAAAATTATCCTTTTGAGCCAACAGAAGAACAGAATAAAGCCATTATAATGATTTCCGAGTTTGTCTCTTCTGAGGGTGAGCGTTCCATGTTCTTATTGAAAGGTTATGCAGGTACCGGAAAAACCACATTGATAGGGGCTTTGGTGCGTGCTTTGAAAAAACATTCTTTCAGAGTTATTCTTATGGCACCTACCGGTCGTTCTGCAAAAATATTCTCTCTTTATTCATCGAATAATGCATATACCATACACAAGAAGATATATAGGCAGAAATCCATTATGGAGAGCGACAGTTTTCAATTGGATAGAAACATATATGAAAACACTCTTTTCTTGGTAGATGAAGCATCTATGATTTCAAATGAGGGACTTTCAGGATCAATGTTCGGAACAGGCAGACTTCTGGATGATCTTATAAGTTATGTTTATTCTGGAAGAGGCTGTAGAATGTTAATCTTGGGTGATTCTGCGCAGCTACCGCCGATAGGAGAGTCTGAGAGTCCTGCTTTGAATTCAGATATATTGTCATCTTACTCTCTTAATGTCACGGAATTCAATTTGAGAAATGTGATGCGTCAGATGTATAGGTCCGGAATATTATATAATGCGACCGCTCTCAGACAGTTGATTCAAAATGCTGAAGAAGGTATTAATATTGAGCCCTTTTCTTTTAAGTTCGTTCTTAAGGATTTTCCGGATATTAAGCGAATCTCAGGTTCGGAGTTGGTGGAGAATCTAACAAAATGTTATAATAGTGATGGAATGGGAGAGACGATGGTGCTCTGTAGATCAAACAAACGAGCTATAGTATATAATAACGGAATACGCAATGCTATCTTGGATAGAGAAGATGAACTTAATTCCGGAGACTATCTGATGATAGTGAAAAACAATTATTTCTGGACTGAACGTGTTTTAAAGGATTCGGATAGTGAGACGGCTCAGCATGTTCCTCCTTTTGTTGCAAATGGGGACATTGCTATGGTAAAACGTGTAATAAAAAGGCATGAATTGTACGGCTTCGGTTTTTGTGATGTAACGATTGTTTTTCCGGATTATGAGGATTTCGAGATAGATGTCACTATACTTTTAGATACGTTGCATAGTGAAGCTCCGGCATTGAAGAGAGAAGATAGTGATAGACTGTTTCGTAACGTAATGGAAGATTATGATGATATTACCTCCAAAAAAGAGAAGATGGAAAGAATTCGTGAAAATAGTTTTTTCAATGCTTTACAAGTGAAGTATGCTTATGCTGTTACGACCCATAAGTCTCAGGGTGGCCAATGGAGCAATATTTTTATTGACCAGGGCTATCTGCCGGGTGACAAGCAAGATTTAGGATACTGTCGCTGGTTGTATACAGCATTGACTCGTGCAAAAAAAACGGTCTATTTGGTTAACTGGCCCGAAGACCGGATAACCGAATAGACCGATTGTAAAATAATCGCTGTTAGATTTTGGCGATGATGCTGTTTACTGCATCTTGCAATTTTTCGGAGTTCTTACCTCCCGCAGTAGCATAGTGGGCCTGACCGCCTCCACCGCCTTGAATCAGTTTGGAAGCATCCTTAACTAACTGTCCTGCATTGTACTTAGATGTCAGATCCTCGCTTACACTGACGGTCAACATAGGTTTGTCACAGTCTGTACTACCTATTGCTATAAGAAGATTTTCTGCGATTTCACCGCGTATTTGGAAGACTATGTCACGGACCATGTTGGCATTCAATGGTAAGACAGAACTGATTACATTGACTCCATTGATGTCATGTTTGCTTTTAATAAGATGCTGCTTTATCTGAATGGATTTATCTTTCATAAAGTCATCAACCTGCTTCTTCAAGGTGACGTTCTCTTCTATAGTTTTGCGTACAGCAGATTCTATCGAAGATCCGTGGAGAAGTTCTTTCAGTTTCAGCATAGTATCTTGGAATTCATATATCATATCCTCAACTGCCTTTCCTGTCACAGCTTCTATTCTTCTAACTCCGGAAGCAATGGAACTTTCACTGATGATCTTAAACATTCCGATGTTTCCAGTGGCCGAGGCGTGTACACCTCCACAGAATTCTATTGACTTACCGAATTGTACAACACGAACGAATTCACCGTACTTTTCACCGAAAAGTGCAATAGCTCCAAGCTTTTTAGCTTCTTCAATCGGAGTGTTTCTATGCTCAACGAGTGGCAGGTTCTCTCTAATCTTTTCATTAACTATTTGCTCAACCTGGCGTAACTCTTCATCGGTAACTTTCTGAAAATGAGAAAAGTCGAATCTGAGGCCTTTTGAGTTGACCAGCGAACCTTTCTGCTCAACATGATCACCTAATATTTCACGAAGAGCCTCGTCCAATAGATGAGTAGCTGTATGATTTGCTTCCGATGCATGGCGTTTTTCCACATCAACACAGGCCATCATGGGTGCTTCCAAATATTCAGGTAATTTTTCAGTAATATGAACGGAAAGTCCGTTCTCTTTTTTTGTTCCGACTATCTCTATGGTCTCGAACTCACTTACTATTACACCTGTATCTCCTTCCTGGCCTCCCATTTCCGCATAGAATGGAGTTTTATCGAGGACTAACTGCCAGATGGTTTCGTTTTTTTGTTTTACTGAGCGATAACGTAGTATGGATGTCTCGTATTCGGTGAAGTCATATCCGACGAATTCGGTTTCACCCTCTTTAATGACTACCCAATCACCGTTTTCTACAACTGCAGCATTACGAGCACGAGCCTTCTGTTTGGACATTTCCTGATTGAACTCATCGTTGTTTACTGTCATTCCGTTTTCACGTAGAATGAGTTCGGTAAGGTCTAACGGAAATCCGTAGGTGTCATATAGAGTGAATGCATTCACACCGCTGATAATAGTACAATTATTAGCTCTGGCATCAGACATGACCTTATCCAAGAGTTTAATGCCGGTATCCAAGGTGCGTAGGAATGATTCTTCCTCTTCGATGATTACTTTCTCAATCAGATTCTTTTGGGAATTAAGTTCGGGATAAGCATCTCCCATGTTGTCGATAAGTATAGGAAGAAGTTTGTATAAGAATGCACTCTTCTGTCCCAGGAAAGTATAAGAATATCTTACTGCCCTACGTAAGATTCGTCTGATGACATAACCGGCTTTTGCATTTGAAGGTAACTGACCGTCAGTGATTGAGAAAGCTATTGTACGTATGTGATCGGCTACTACACGCATAGCTATATCTACCTGTTCATCATTACCATATTTACGGTCAGTAAGTTTTCCTATCTCATTTATGATAGGCTGAAAAACATCAGTATCATAGTTTGAATTCTTGCCTTGTAATGTGCGCACCAAACGTTCGAATCCCATGCCTGTATCAATTACCTTTGCTGGTAAAGGTTCCAAGGTGTGGTCAGCTTTACGATTGTATTGCATGAAGACGAGATTCCATATTTCAATTACTTGAGGATGGTCTTTGTTTACTAAACTGCTACCGGGTATTGCGGCTTTTTCTTCAGCGGTGCGCGAGTCTACGTGAATTTCGGAACATGGACCGCATGGACCGGTATCGCCCATCTCCCAGAAGTTGTCGTGCTTATTCCCGTTTAGGATATGATCCTTTGGAAGAAACTGTTCCCAAATAGACGCAGCCTCGTCATCTCTTTGTAACCCCTCTTCATTTGAACCTTCAAATACGGTTGCATAGAGATTTGCCGGATCGAGTTTCAATACGTCTATCAGATATTCCCATGCCCATTCAATGGCTTCTTTTTTAAAGTAGTCTCCGAAAGACCAGTTCCCCAGCATTTCAAACATGGTGTGATGGTATGTATCATGGCCTACTTCTTCAAGATCATTATGTTTACCGCTTACGCGGAGACATTTCTGGGAATCGGCAACTCTCTTGTATTTTGCCGTATGATTGCCCAAAATTATCTCTTTGAATTGGTTCATTCCTGCATTAGTAAACATAAGTGTCGGGTCATCCTTCACCACCATTGGTGCTGAAGGAACAATCTGATGTCCCTTGTCCTGAAAGAAATTTTTGTAGGATTCTCTTATTTCTTTTGCTGTCATCATATCTTTATTACAGTTAATTTGTAATTGCTTATTTTTGAACTTGCAAAGGTACTATTATTTTGCTACTTTTGCAGTAATTTGATGATACAAAGTATAAATGAGGTAATAGCGAATGAGAAAAGTTTATTATCAATATGACCCGAAAACTCGTGTCTACAAGAGAGTGTTTCCTACTTTCGGACAGAAGTTTATTACATTTGTGTATAGAATTGTAGCAGGTGGTCTTTTAGGTGGACTTTTTTTTGCCATATATTATTTCTCTATTACGACTCCGTCTATAGTGAGTTTGATTGAAGAGAATTCAAAGTTACTTTCAGAATACAGAGTACTTTCCAGAAAAGTAGATGATGCTTTATTGGTATTGAAGGATATAGAGCAACGTGACGACAATCTGTACCGCGTGCTTCTGGAAGCTGATCCTATTCCGGAACTATCCAGACAGACAGGATATAGTGGTACAAACCGATATGCTGAACTGCTGAATATGCCGAATAGTGAACTGATAGTCAATACTGCACAGAAAGCTGATTTGTTGGAGAAGAAACTATATATGCAAACTCGTTCTTTCGATGAGGTAGTGGAGTTTTCCAGAGAACAGGAACAAAAGATTGAATCGTTGCCTGCCATTCAACCTGTTGCAAATAAGGATCTGAAACGTACAGCCAGTGGTTACGGTTATCGTACCGATCCTGTTTATCACGTCCGTAAGTTTCATTACGGAATGGACTTTGCCTGCGATACGGGCACCCCGGTGTATGCTACAGCTGATGGTGTTGTTACATATGCACAGTGGAAGACAGGATATGGTAATCTTATTGAGATTGATCATGGTTTCGGTTATATTACCCGTTATGCTCATCTTAGTGAGATTGATGTAAAGAAAGGTCAAAAGATTACTCGTGGTGAGGTAATAGCAGAAGTAGGTTCTACCGGAAAAAGTACCGGCCCTCATCTGCATTATGAGGTTCTTGTTAATGGGAAAAATGTGAACCCGGTGAATTATTATTTTATGGATCTCAATGCGGAACAATATGAAGAAATGATTCAGATGGCAGATAATCATGGAAAAGTATTTGACTAAAAGAGAATATGGCACTTAACACGAACAAAAATCTGAAGAAATATTACTCCATAAGGGAGGTTTCCGATTTGCTTGATATTCCGGAGACTACTTTGCGTTATTGGGAGAAAGAGTTTCAGGAGATAGCTCCTAAGAAGACTCCTAAAGGTATTCGCCAATATACGGAGAAGGATATTGAGCAGATAAGATTGGTCATTCATTTGGTTAAGGAGAAGCAACTTACCATAAAGGGTGCAAAGACCAGAATAAAAGAGAATCCACAGAAAACTGTAGATTCTCATGAGATTATATCCAGACTACAAGCGATTAGAGACGAACTTATGTCTATTTCAAAGGAACTTGATTCTACTCCTCCTTGCGGGCAACCGTTTTGATGTTATCAATCTTTTTTAATCCTTTCTTAATCAATTCCAACTCTTTTATATTGTGAACTAATACACCTATTGTTCCTTCAAATAGGCCTTCATTAGTCACAATTGTCAACTTGTTGATATTGGCATGCATATTCTGCGATATTACTTCCGTTATTTTTGATAGTGTACCAATGCCATCAACACCTCTTACATATAAGGATGCCGGAAAAAGACTTTCTTTTGTATTCCAATCAATTGTTAGGATTCTATTTCCCTTACCTGACTTCATCTTTGTTGCAACCTCGCATTTTCGTTGATGAATTACTATTTTACCGTTTTCATCGGCGAATCCCAGTACGTCATCTCCCGGAACGGGATTGCAGCAATCTGCTAATATGTATTTATGAAGTTCCTGGTCGGTAACAATTAGAGTTTGCTTTACATCAATGTTGTTCGGTTTCTCTTGTGTATCCTTTGTTGTTTTATCTTCTTTCTTCTTATTTCCGAAGGGAAAAATAAAATTGTGCCAACTGCTGACAGTATCTCCTTTTATAATATTCCTTTCAGCATCGCCCAGAATAATCTTTTTTTGACCTAAGGCGGTCATTAACTCTTCACGGTTTTTCAGACTATGAAGATTGCATATTCTATCTATTTTGGAACTGTCAATTTCAAGGTCTTCATTTTTTAGGAACTCATTAAAGATAGCCTCTCCGAACTTTTGGTTGGAGCGTTCTTCTTTACGTAATATACTTTTAATGATTCCTCTTGCTTTTGCAGTAGTAGCAAAATCAAGCCATTCGGGAGATATCTTTTGACTCTTGGAGGTTAATATCTCTACTTGGTCGCCGCTTTGAAGTTCATAGTTTATTGCCTCAAGCTTGTGATTTACTTTGGCACCAATGCAGTGTGTCCCCATAAAAGTATGAATGGTGAAAGCAAAGTCCAATACGGTACTGCCCTGCGGAAGAGTACGAAGATCACCTTTAGAAGTGAATATAAATATCTCTGATGAGTAAAGATTTAATTTTATAGTATCTAAAAAATCCATAGAGTCCGGTTGCGGATCCTCTAGAATCTCTTTTATTGTGGTAAGCCACTTATTCAATTCGTTTTCATCCTCTTCGTAGGATGGTCCTTCTTTATATTTCCAATGAGCGGCAATACCCTGTTCTGCAATGTCATCCATACGTGTACTGCGAATCTGAACCTCAACCCATTGACCTTTATTGCTCATCAAAGTCACGTGAAGAGCCTGGTATCCGTTGGCTTTAGGTTGTGTCACCCAGTTGCGAAGCCGGTCAGGATGAGCATTGTAAATCTGTGTGAGTGCGAGATAAATATTGAAACACTCATTCAATTCCGTCTCTGTAGATACGGGTTCGTATATTATGCGTACAGCGAGTATATCATAGACTTCCTCAAAAGTCAGTTGCTTGGCATTCATCTTTTTCCAGATGGAATATGGAGATTTAATTCTTCCCATAATTCTGTACTTTATTCCCATCTCAGTCAGTTTGAGATTTATAGGAGCGATGAAATCGTTATAAAGGGTATTCAACTCATCGTGGGAGAAAGAGAGTTTGTCTTCTATTTCTTTATATTCGTTGGGATGTTCGTATTTGAAACTCAGGTCTTCCAATTCCGTCTTAATTTTGTTGAGTCCCAAACGATAGGCTAAAGGAGCATATATATAGAGAGTCTCACCGGCTATTTTATATTGTTTACGTGGAAGCATGTGTTCCAATGTGCGCATATTATGGAGTCTGTCGGCAATTTTTATAAGTATTACTCGAATGTCATCCGACATGGTGAGCAGTAACTTCTTGAAATTCTCTGCCTGGGCTGAGGCCTTATCACCGAATATCCCTCCTGCAATTTTTGTCAATCCATCGACGATTTGAGCAATTTTTGGACCAAAGACATTC
The DNA here is from genome assembly GCA_964403455.1 of uncultured Bacteroidaceae bacterium. Taxonomy (GTDB): domain Bacteria; phylum Bacteroidota; class Bacteroidia; order Bacteroidales; family Bacteroidaceae; genus Colenecus. The sequence continues at coordinate 27,240 of CAYOGG010000007.1, forward strand.
TTGATATCATCTATTGTATAGTCTGTATCTTCAACAACATCATGTAGAAGTGCGGAACAAATGGATGTAGATCCAAGTCCTATCTCACTGCATACGATTTGCGCCACACCAATGGGGTGCATTATGTATGGCTCTCCGGAGTGACGTCTGACTCCTTTATGGGCCAAACGAGCAAATTGAAATGCTTTGGTAATGATTTCAACTTTCTTGCGATGCTTGGTTTGAAGATAACAGTCGATTAAACGCTGAAACGCTTCATCAATCTTTCTTTCTTCATCTGGTGAAAACAGATTCTCTTCCATAATCATCGTTATTTTATCGGTTGTAAATACGTAGGCTCTTTCCGGCTTTTATTCTATCGCTGGTTAGGTTGTTCCATTTCTTAATGTTCTTTACGGTTGTATGATACTTTTGAGCTATTGTAGACAGCGTTTCGCCGGATCTGATCTTGTGCGTGACATAGGTCGGACGGTTTTTCATGCCGTCGTCGATATTATCCAGTTTGGACTTGGTAAAATAGCTTTCATTTCTGTATAAATACAATGAATCTCCCGCTTCCAACAAAGGTCTTATGCAATCTGAGGGGACGGTCAGCGAACAAGTTTTATATGAGCCCGGAATTACATCAGTAAGATATTGAGGATTGAGATTTTGTAGCTCTTCTTTACTGATGCCCGTAAAGTGAATTATCTGTTCAAAATGGGTGTTCTTTGTTATGTGAATGGTATCGGTTGTTTGAGAAACTATTGGTTCCATCGGACAGATACCATGTTCTTTATAGAAACTCATAGCATAATTAACGGCTATAAAAGCCGGGAGATAACCTCTTGTCTCTCGCGGCAGATACGGATAAATTTCCCAAAAGGTCTTCTTGCCTCCTGAACGAGTGATTGCTTTCGTAACGTTTCCAGGGCCGCAATTATATGCTGATATTGCTAGATTCCAGTCACCGAATATCTCATAAAGGTCTCTAAGATGACGTGCGGCTGCGTCTGTCTCTTTAATTACATCATATCTATCGTCTATAAGGCTATTTACGGTAAGTCCGTAGTTCTTTCCTGTTCCGTATATAAATTGCCACATTCCGGCAGCCCCCATTTTAGAGTATGCTCTCGGTCTCAATGCCGATTCAACTATAGGTAAATATCTCAATTCAATAGGAAGATTGTATTTAAGAAGCGCATTTGTAAATATATTATCATACACCGGAAACATACCGATCGCATATGCCAATACCTTTCTGCTATGCTGCATATAAGCGTCTATAGCATTTTTTGTATAGTAGTTATAGGGCATTTCGATGACTGTAGGCAGGCTGCTTAGACGTTCTGCATAGACAGAATCACTGAATATCGGATTAATTGAACCTTCGATACAGTCTGAATCATAGATTACATGATTACTTGCATACCATTGAGAGAGTAGACTGTCTATGTCATAATTGAAACATTCAGGTAAATCTACGATGGAATCGGGAAGTGATATGTCGGCATAAGTAATAATACAACTATCTAGATCTTTTGATTGCTCTCCATCTTCGGGAACCTGAGCAAATGATGTTGTTCCCAATGCCAAAAAAGATAGTGTAATAAAAAAATATTTCATACTATTCTGTCAAAATGTAATTGCTACTTGAAATCCTAAACTACTCTTTCCCGATTTTGAATCAATTATCTCGGGAGTAAATTGTAAACTCAGATCTTCAGATATATCGAAATGAGATAATTCCGCATCAACATAAGCATCTATGACTGATACCAAATAAACACCGGCAAAGGCAAATATACTCATATCTCTGTAACGACGGTACTTGTCTTTACGATTTTTGAATACGCTTTTCAGCCAATCGATGTTTGAATCAACGTCAAAATTAGGAGGAAGCATATCGACAAAACTGTTTGTATTAGGATCATTATCCATAATGTCGATATAAGCTCTTTTATAGTCGGAATACATCTGTCCGTTCCAGGATAGTGCATAGATACAACCCATAAAACCTCCGTAAACTATCGGCAACTTCCAATATTTTCTGTTATATATCTGACCACCTCCCGGAATTGCCAAGGCAAGCCATGTCGCGGTTTTGGGGTTTGGCTCCCAATACGATGAAACGCGATTTACATTGGATACCATTAGGCTGTCCTTCTGATACATGGATAGCCTTTGCCTGGGTTGATATACTGTATCCGTTGTAATAATATCGGCATTTGTAGGTTTTAATAATGAAGAGTCATTAGGTACCTCAAAATTAAGCTTATTGATAAATTCCATCTCCTGTTGCCAGGCAGTAGTGTCTTTTAGAGATTCGAAAAGACTGTCTACTTGTAATATTTTTATGCTATCAACGGCAGTATTATCAACAAACGTATGTTGTGCATGTATATGGAGCGGTATTAATACTGCAACAAGAATAACCGATATTGTATGTTTAATCTTCTTTATTATCACCTTATTAAATGCTATCTAACAGATGCATAATTCTTTTCAGATCTTCCTCATTCTTAAAAGAGATATTTATATTCCCTTTACCTTTTGCAGAACATTTCAGTTTGACTGAGGCACCGAAGAAATCGGAAAGTTGTTTGCTTAATGAGGAATATTGATCAGATATGTCTTTTGTATTCTTTTGAGATGAAACCTTTTTTTCTTCGTTTAGCTGTTTGGCTTTCTCTTCAACCATACGTACCGAGTAGCCTTTTTCGTTAAGTTCGTGGAACAAAAATAGTTGTTTCATCGGATCATTTATAGCCAAAAGAGCACGTGCATGACCCATATCAATACGCTTATTTTTCAATGCAACCTGAATTTCTGCAGGTAGTTTGAGTAGCCTGATATAATTTGCGATTGTAGCACGTTTCTTTCCGATTCTTGCACTTAACCGTTCCTGAGTCATGTTGTAAACTTCGAGAAGATTTTGGCAGGCTAATGCTACTTCCATCGCGTTTAGGTCTTCACGTTGTATATTCTCAATTAGAGCCATCTCCATGACATTCTCATCATCGGCGGTACGTACATAAGCCGGGATTGTTTTTAATCCTGCCAATTCCGCTGCTCTAAAACGACGTTCTCCTGCTATAATCTGATAATCTCTATCTTTTATCTTTCTTAGCGTGATCGGTTGAATTATACCTATTTCGCGAATTGAATCAGATAATTCCTTAAGACTTTCTTCGTCGAAGTCTCTTCTTGGTTGATCGGGATTTGCATGTATCTGAAATAATGGAACTTCATTTATTGATGAAGAACCTTCGGTGCGAATCATATCAGTCGAGATGAGAGCATCCAATCCTCTTCCTAATGCAGGTTTCTTGGGTGTCATAACATTATTTGTTTTTATTCAGTATCTCCTGTGCTAAAGACAAGTAATTCTGAGAGCCTCGTGAGTCTGCATCATAAAGAATTGCGGGCAGTCCGAAACTCGGTGCTTCACTTAATTTTACATTCCTGGCAATTATAGTCTCGAACACCAATTCTTGGAAATGTTTCTTGATTTCATCGTAGATTTGGTTACTTAATCTAAGCCTTGAATCATACATCGTAAGCAAGAATCCTTCAATGTCAAGCTGCGGATTAAGTTTGGTTTTAATGATCTTTATGGTGTTAAGTAATTTGCTTATTCCTTCCAACGCAAAATATTCACATTGTACAGGAATTATTATGGAGTCGGCTGCAGTCAAAGCATTGACGGTTATAAGTCCTAAAGAAGGAGAGCAGTCGATTAGAATGAAGTCATAATTATTTTTGATTTGTTCCAATATCTTCTTGAGTACCTGTTCTCTTGATTCGATATTCATCAATTCCAGTTCAGCTCCTACAAGGTCGATATGAGAAGGCATAACATCTAAGCCGTCTATCATGGAATGTATAATGGCATCTTGAGAGTTACATCCATTTATCAGGCATTCATAGATAGTGCAGTTCAATGACTTAATATCAATACCAAGTCCCGATGAAGCATTTGCTTGGGGATCGGCATCAACGACTAATACCTTCTTTTCAAGTGTAGCAAGTGATGCGGCAAGGTTAATGGTGGTAGTTGTCTTTCCAACACCTCCCTTCTGATTTGCCAAAGCAATAATCTTTCCCATTGATGTTATTTTAGCTTTCAAAGTTAGTGAATAATTAGGAAAAACTGAATATGTCTTATAGGAAAATGGTAAACTCCTTAAACACCATGCAAGTAAAAAGCCGTTTTAAATTTCTACGAATTAAATTATTAGTCTATCTCTTTTATTCAATGAGTTATTTTTGGTCATATTCTATCATTTTAATCGTCAGATAACTTGCTATATTCCAAATAATGATATGGAATATGCCTCACGATTACCTACCTCACAACTCATCTCACATCATTAAACGATAAATTTAAACAGATTCTAAATTTGTCTTCTGTACTAATTTGCATTACTTTTACCATCGTAAAAAAAATCATAATGAAGTACTACTTGGTAGCGGGTGAAGCCTCAGGCGATCTT
>CAYOGG010000008.1:0-29808 GCA_964403455.1 uncultured Bacteroidaceae bacterium
CTTTTTGCTTATTATTGCTACCGTTCTGTTTGAAGAGGTTCGGAATAAAGAGGGTAATAATAATTTCTTTACTGGCTTGGTCTGCCAGATATGCTCTTTTGGGTTTTGGAAATCCCAAAACGGAGGTTTGGATGTTTATTCTCTCTATGGTATTTTATGGGGTGGCATTTGATTTTTTCAATATTGCCGGTTCGATGTATGTTGATAGGAATACCGACTGCCGTACACGTTCATGCGGGCAAGGGCTTTTTATGATGATGACCAATGGTTTCGGTGCCTCTATCGGTATGTTGACTGTTCAATATGTTGTCAATTTATATACTGATTCCGTATCTTTCGGGAACCGTTTCTATACTGTGGGAGATTGGAAAACAGCATGGCTGTGGTTCGCGTTTTTTGCATTGGCTTTGGCGTTGTTATTCTCTTTGACTTTTAAGAGCAATGAAAAAGATAGAGTTAGAGATTAAGGAGATATTGAATAAGGTTTCTTCAGAAACGACTACATTGGTAGTTGTTTTGAGAGAGATTGGTGGACATAGGACTCTTCCGATAATGGTAGGTCCATTGGAGGCCCAATCTATAGCAATAACTATGTATAAAATGAAGATGCCGCGTCCCGGTATGTATGATCTTATGATTAATACTACTGAAATGTTGGGTGCGCATATTAAGGAGGTAAGGATATATAAAATTGTAGGTGGTGTTTTTTATTCTTATCTTATTTTAGAGAAGGAAGGGTCTGAAATATCGGTGGATTCCAGGACTTCCGATGCATTGGCCGTAGCGATGCGTGCCGGTTCTCCGATATATATTGATGATGATTTGCTGGAAATGAACTGTATGAAAGAAGATTCAAAAGGTTTTTATTCAATGTCTATTTCTGCTGTAAGTATTGAGATTTTGTATGAAGCATTAGACAAGGCGGTCGAAAATGAGAATTATGAGTTTGCAGCAAAACTCAGAGATGAGATAAAGAAAAGAAATAATGAGATGAAGTGATGTGGTTATTCTATTCTCCGAATATTAGTGAAAATATGGAACTGCCTCAGGAGGAGGCAGGTCATTGTATCAGAGTGCTCCGTTTGAAAGAGGGCGACGAGATACGTATTACTGATGGAAAAGGTTGTTTCTATGATGCGGTAATAAGTGCTGTTAACGGGAAACGTTGTATGGTGAGTATTATTGGTACGGAGCGACAGAGTTCTTTATGGAAAGGAAGTTTGCATATTGCTATAGCTCCTACCAAACTATTGGAAAGAAATGAATGGTTCTTGGAAAAGGCAGTAGAAATAGGTATTGATGAAGTTTCATTCATATGTACCGACCATTCGGAAAGAGATGTATTGAAGATGGAGCGTATGGAGAGGGTTGCCGTTTCTGCGATGAAGCAGTCTCAAAAAGCTGTATTGCCTATATTGAATCCGATGAACAAGTTCCGTGATTTTATAAATAAACCATTTTCAGGAGATAAGTTTATTGCTCATTGTGAAAACGGTGAAAAATCACATCTTTTTGAGTCAATGACCGCCGGCCGAGATACGTTGGTTTTGATTGGTCCTGAGGGAGATTTTAGTCCTAATGAGATAGAATTGGCACTGAAGGCAGGTTTTCAGCCTATTTCCTTGGGCCCTTCGCGCCTTCGGACTGAGACAGCGGCATTGGTTGCCGTGCATATTATGAACCTTGTGAACCGTATTTGATATGCGTTATTTTATTTATCTCAGTTTCAAAGGTACCGATTATTGCGGATGGCAGATTCAGCCTAATTCACCCTCTGTTCAGGAGTGTGTGGAAAAATCTCTTAGCCTGTTTCTTCGTTCTTCAATAAACATAGTTGGAGCGGGGAGAACGGATACCGGTGTACATGCCCGCATGATGGTGGCTCATTTTGACCTGCAGGAAAGGCAAGACTGTGAATGGATGAAGAAGAAGATGAATGGGATATTGCCTTCAGATATAGCCGTGATTAAGATTGTTCCTGTAATAGATGATGCGCATGCACGTTTCGATGCGGTTTCCAGAACATACCGCTATTATTTGGTTACTGAGAAAGAGCCGTTTGAGAATGATTTTTCATGGCGTGTCTATGAAAGGCCGGATTTCGAATTGATGAATTGTGCAGCAAAAATGCTACTTGATGTGACGGATTTTACAAGTTTCAGTAAGTTGCATACTGATGCCAAGACAAATAATTGTAGAGTGTTTCAGGCCGAATGGTCGTCTTTGAACTCGAATCGTTGGGTGTTTACCATTACGGCTGACCGTTTTTTGCGTAATATGGTACGTGCTATAGTTGGGACATTAATGGAGGTCGGACGTCACCAAATAAGTTTGGAGGAGTTTTCTCGGATAATTGAGAAGAAGAATCGTTGTGCAGCCGGAGATTCGGCACCTGCTCAAGGGCTTTTTCTGGAGGAGATAGAATATCCGCAGTCATTGTTTGACGTTAATGAATAAATAGATATGAAGAGGATAGTTTTTATTATGACAGTCATGTTTTTGACATGTAACGGTTTTGCAAAAGACTTGCGAACTTTATTTACCGATATGCCTGATACGATTCTTCCGTTGCTGACTAAGTCAGCTAGAATGGATTGCATGGATTATATGGAGAGTGGGATGAAAGCTGTAGTGAAAAACAGGCTTGGAGGTAATACGGAGATGGTTATTTTTGACAAAGACTATCTTTCTATGCAATTGACAGCTGTTTCTTCATTTGATATGAAACTTTTTTATCATCGTGACTCTACGGTTGTGATTTGTGTGATAAGAACAATTTGCAGTGAAATGTGTGATTCACGTTTATATTTCTTTGATGGTGATTGGAATCCTATTAATAAGACGGAACTGATAGAAGAACCGGTTTTTGAGGATTATGTTTTAAAAAACATATTCAAGAGTGATTCGATAGAATCTCTTGCTGAATATGCTTCTCTTCGATTGAATAAGATTTCCGTAGATAATGATAAGAATGGTTTGAGATTCTCATTTTCCGGTTTAGGATATATAAGTGAGGATGCATCGGAATATCTTCATTTTTTTAATCCCGAACCTTTATTATTCAAATGGAACGGTAAAACATTAAAAAGAAGTAGGAAATAAAAATAAGCCGATCATAAAAATGGTCGGCCTATTGATTTGAGTATAGAAAAACTTAATTTTACTTCTTTCTGCTCTGTGAATAACGGCTCATGAACTTATCAACACGACCTGCAGTATCAACAAGCTTAGATTTACCTGTGAAGAAGGGGTGTGAGGTGCTTGAAATTTCAAGTTTGATTAACGGATAAGTTTGACCTTCAAATTCTATTGTCTCTTTAGTGGCACAAGTGGAACGTGACAAGAAACAATCACCGTTTGACATGTCCTTAAATACTATAGGACGATAGCTCTCTGGATGAATACCTTTTTTCATACTTTATTATTTTTAATTTCTCCATCGTTATAACCGCCTGACAATAAAGGTTATTGGGAAGCGGCCCTATATATGGGGGTTCAGGGTGCAAAGGTAGACTTAAAATCAATTATGACAAAATATTTTTGCTCCATTTTTAGTGACTCTGTTTAATTTTCGGGAATTATTTTAAGTCTGTCTGTAGTTTAAGTTAACACTTATTTCAAATCATCAAAATATTAATTTTGGAATAGCCTTTTTGAATGTTATCTTTGTATCCAGAAATATAATGTTAAATGAAAAAAAACAGATCAAGACTTTATTATGTGGGTTTTTCGATGAGAAAAGTGTTTAATAAGTTTTTTTACGGCGAAACTTCTTGTGGAATATTATTGTTGTTTTTTGCTTCAGCAGCAATTTTTTGTGCAAATAATCAGAATATAGCGCCTTATTATACTTATTTTTTCTCAAGGGAGGCCGGTTTTGATATTGAAGGTATTTTTGGATTGTCTATGACCATTGAGGAGTGGATTAACGATGGTTTAATGACTATATTTTTCCTCGTGGTAGGTCTCGAAATAAAACGTGAAATGATGGTAGGGCAGTTATCTTCGTTGAAGAAGGCTTCACTTCCTCTTATTGCTGCAGCGGGAGGTATGATATTCCCTGCTCTTATTTACCTGATTTTCAATCATGGAACGGATACGATAAACGGATGGGGTATTCCTATGGCTACGGATATTGCCTTTGCTATTGGGATATTATCCATTCTTGGAAAAAGAGTACCTATAGGATTGAAGGTTTTTCTTACTGCACTTGCCATAGCTGATGATCTGGGCTCAATAATTGTTATTGCATTCTTTTATCCGAGTCATAATATTGATTTTTCTTTTTTGCTGATGGCTGCCGGTGTGACGCTTTTCTTGGTTGTAATGAACAGAATGAGGGTAAATAAATCTATGGTCTATTTATTCCCCGGTATCTTGTTGTGGTATCTTATTCTTAAGTCCGGTGTTCATGCTACAATATCAGGTGTTATACTTGCCATCACCGTTCCTGCAAGAAGTACTATAAATGAGTTCGATTTTTCCAATAAGCTTTCCGGGATGGCCGATTATTTCAGAATGGTTTCCAATCGAGAATGTTCGGTGTTGACAAATCCGAAACAGCAGTTAACTATTCATGCAATAAATGTGATGACACTTAAAGTTAATCCTATGTTGCATCGATTTGAAGAGTTCTTAAGTCCTGTTTCAAATTATTTTATCATGCCTCTGTTTGCTTTTGCCAACGCAGGCGTGGTTTTTGATGCATCATTGTTCTCTCTTCCGATTCCGCCAATTGTTCCCGGTATCTTTTTTGGATTGTTAATCGGCAAACCGATAGGAATTTTTCTTTCAAGCTGGCTGGCTGTGAAGTTAAAGATAGCAGTATTACCGAACGGAAGCAAATGGATTCAATTGCTTTCCATAGGTGTGATTGCGGGTATTGGTTTTACTATGGCTATATTTGTAGACGGATTTGCTTTCCTTTCATCCGAAATGTCGCCTGTTCAGATTGAAAATTATATTAATCTGGGTAAGGCAACTATCTTGATAACTTCAATCTTTGCTGCGATTTTCGGATTGACTTTTCTGTCAGTTACGACAAAGAAAGAGTCTCGAATTTCTAAATAGTAATTATCTTAAATCGTTAAGCTATAATTTTGGAATAGCCTCTAAAAAGAAATAACTTTTTGATGTTATTTATTGATGATAGGCCAAAAAAAGCTACCTTTGCAGGCGTAAAATGGTATAGGTAGTATATAATAACAAAAATATCTTTACACAATGGTAAGCTACAAAGAATTGGGCCTTGTGAACACCCGTAAAATGTTCGCTGCTGCCGTTAAGGGCGGATATGCCATTCCGGCATTCAATTTCAATACAATGGAACAGTTGCAGGCTATCGTGATGGCTGCAGTTGAAACCAAGTCTCCTGTTATAATGCAGGTATCAAAAGGTGCTCGTAATTATGCTAACGCTACTCTCCTGCGTTATATGGCTCAGGGTGCTGTAGAATATGCCAAGGAATTGGGCTGTGCTCATCCTGAGATAGTACTTCATTTGGATCACGGAGATAGTTTCGAGATTTGCAAGGACTGTATTGATATGGGTTTCTCTTCAGTGATGATTGACGGTTCTTCTCTTCCTTATGAGGAGAATATTGCTCTGACCAAGAAGGTTGTTGAGTATGCTCATAAATATGATGTTTCTGTTGAAGCTGAACTCGGTGTTTTGGCCGGCGTTGAAGATGAGGTTGCCTCTGAGGTATCTCATTATACAAAACCTGAGGAGGTAATTGACTTCTCAACACGTAGCGGTTGTGATAGTCTTGCTATATCAATAGGTACTTCACACGGTGCATATAAGTTCAAGCCGGAACAGTGTACGCGTGACCCGAAGACCGGTAAATTGGTTCCTCCTCCATTGGCATTCGACGTGCTTCATGAGATAGAGAATAAACTCCCCGGTTTTCCAATCGTACTACACGGATCTTCATCTGTTCCTCAGGAAGAGGTTGATACTATCAATGCTTTCGGAGGTAAACTGCCTGATGCGGTAGGTATTCCAGAAGAACAACTACGTGAGGCTTCTAAGAGCGCTGTATGCAAAATCAACATCGATTCTGATTCACGTCTTGCTATGACAGCTGCTATCCGCAAATATTTGGCTGAGAATCCGGGTCACTTCGATCCACGTCAGTATCTTAAGCCGGCTCGTGATAATATGAAGAAGATGTATATTTACAAAATCGTAAATGTGCTTGGTTCCGACAATAAACTGCTTGAAAAATAATTAAGAAATATTCTTACTTTATGAGAAGGGACTTGCCATAAGCAATGTCCCTTTTTTATTTTGTTATTAATTTAATGAAAATAGTTGATAAAATATAAAGATTATTTCATTAAGTTTGTAGGCTAATAATCTTGAAAAAGGATTAGGTTATGAAAAAATTATTGATGATGGTTTTGACGTTTGCATTGTTATTTGCATGTACGTCACAAGAATATACTACTACGGACGATGGAGTTATTGTTAATGTCCGGAATGTTGAGCCGGGTGGACCTGCAAAGATTCGTCTTAAGGTTATTTCTGATAGAATTATCAGAGTCACAGCCACTCCTGAGAAAACCTTTCGTGATAGAAGTAGTCTTATTATTTCCAAGAATAAAGAGATACAACATTTTGTAGTTCGAAATCAGGGAGATGTGATATCTCTACAGACATCCGGGCTTCATATATTGGTTGACAAGTTGAACGGAAAGGTCTCTTTTGCCGATGCGGGAGATAATATCATTACTGCGGAAACAGAGCCTGTGTCTTTTGAGAGTATCACGGTTGATGGTACTAAAGGGTATTCTACCATAAATAAATTTGATACTGATACAGTTGAAGGCTTATTCGGTTTGGGGCAGCATCAGTCTGATCAATGGAATTATAAAGGCCAAAATGAAGAGCTTTTTCAATATAATACCAAAATAAGTATTCCTTTTGTGATTTCTTCAAAGAACTATGGTATTCTGTGGGATTCATATTCTTTGGCACGCTTTGGTAATCCTAAGCCGTATAATCAGTTGAACAGAGTATTTAAACTGTTTGACAAGGAGGAAAATCAGGGTAATCTGACTGGAACTTATTATTATCCTATGATAGAAAGCCCTTTGGTAAGAGGAGAGGATTCAATATATTTTGTTGACAACAAAACTATAGGAAATTTGCCGAGACTGGGTAATCTGGTTCTTTATGAGGGTTCTTTGGAAGCTCCGAAATCCGGTGTGTATAATTTTATCCTTAATTACGCCGGTTATATTAAGCTTTTTTTAGGTGATAAGGAGATTGTGAAGGAGCGTTGGCGTACCGCTTGGAATCCTAACTCATATAAGTTTTCAATTGATATGAAGGAGGGACAAAAATATGATCTTCGTATTGAATGGCGACCTGATGGAGCTACTTCATATTGCGGCCTTAGAGCTTATTCTCCCGTTGATAATGAGGAACAAGAAAAGTTGACTATGTGGAATGAGATGGTGCCTCAATCAGATTATTATTTCATAGCCGGCGATGATATGGATGGAGTTATTCATGGCCTTAGAAGTCTTGTTGGAAAGGCTAATATGATGCCTAAATGGGCTATGGGCTTTTGGCAGAGCCGTGAGCATTATAGAACTCAGAATGAGGTTCTTTCAACATTTTCAAAATTCAGGGAAAAAGGCATTGGCATTGACAATATAGTACAGGATTGGAATTATTGGGAACAGGATAGTTGGGGATCCCATGATTTTGATTTGAAACGTTATCCTGATCCTAAATTAATGATTGACAGTATTCATGATATGCATGGTCATTTTATGATTTCTGTTTGGCCTAAATTTTATGTCACCACACAACACTATAAGGAGTTTGCCGATAAAGGTTGGATGTATACACGTGCTGTTGAAGATAGTATTCGTGACTGGGTAGGCCGGGGTTACTTAGGCTCATTTTATGATGCATATTCTGATGGAGCGAGAAAGTTGTTCTGGAATCAACTTAAAGAGCATCTTTATGGGTTCGGTATTGATGCCTGGTGGATGGATGCAAGTGAACCGAATATCAGGGATTGTGTTTCCATGGATTATTGGAAGGATTTGTGCGGGCCTACAGCATTGGGCTCATCTACGGAATATTTGAATGCTTATTCTCTTGTTAATGCTCAAGCAATATATGAAGGCTCACGTATTGAGCAACCAAATAAGCGAGTATTTCAGCTTACCCGATCGGGATTTGCAGGAATACAGCGTTATTCTGCCGCTTCATGGAGCGGTGATATCGGATCTCGGTGGGAGGATATGCGTTCTCAGATTGTTGCCGGCATGAATTATTCCCTTTGCGGCAATCCGTATTGGACAATGGATATAGGTGGTTTCTGTGTAGAGAACAGATATGTAATGGCTCAATATTTATATGATAGAACAGGTATTGAGAATCCCGATTTGGCCGAATGGCGTGAGTTGCAGTCTAGGTGGTATCAATTTGGAACTTTTGTCCCTTTATTGAGAGTTCACGGTCAGTTCCCATATAGGGAGGTTTGGAATATTGCACCCGAAGGTCATCCGGCATACAAATCCATTACTTATTATAATGATCTACGATACAGACTTATGCCTTATATTTATTCTGTAGCCGGAAGGGTCAATTATGGTGACTATACTATAATGCGCGGTTTGGTGATGGACTTTTCCGAGGATCCTAAGGCTATGAATGTTTCAGATCAATATATGTTTGGTCATTCAATAATGGTATGTCCAGTTTATGAATATAAAGCCCGTTCACGCTCAGTATATCTGCCGGAAGGTTTCTTATGGTATGATTTTTATGATAATTCCAAAGTGTACGATGGTGGTGTGACGATTCAAGCTGATGCTCCGTATGAGAGGATTCCTTTGTTCGTTCCGGCAGGAGCGATTATTCCGGAGGGTCCTAAGATTCATTATGTTGATGAGGTTCCTACCGATACTTTGACATTCAATGTCTATGCCGGTCATAATGGTCACTTCAATTTATATGAGGATGATGGCAATACTTATGGATATGAAGAAGGTCAGTCCTCAATTATTACTTTGTTTTATAATAATGAGACGAATAATGTTGTTATTATGGATAGAAGAGGAGAATATGATGGAATGATTAAAGATAGAGTTTTTAATATATGTCTTCATGAAGATAGTGGCAAAGTTAATATGAAGACAGTTTTATATAAGGGTGTTAGAATCGCAGTAAATTTTAATAGAGAGTAAAAATGAAAAGATATTTATTAGGATATGACGTAGGTAGTTCTTCAGTGAAGGCTAGCCTGGTTTCTATCGAGACGGGAAAGAGTGTGGGATCAGCATTTTATCCGGATTCGGAAGCTCCGATTAAGGCTATCAATCCGGGGTGGGCTGAACAGAACCCTGAAGATTGGTGGTCTTATCTCAAAAAGGTGACTGCAAAGGTGTTATCGATGGCTAATGTTCGTAGTAATGATATTGAAGCTATCGGTATTTCATACCAGATGCATGGGCTTGTAATTGTTGATAAGAGTGGTAAAGTATTAAGACCGTCGATAATCTGGTGTGATTCTCGTGCCGTACCGTACGGAGAAAAAGCTTTTCGTGAGATTGGCAAAGGTCAGTGTCTGACCAATTTGTTAAACTCTCCGGGAAACTTCACTGCATCCAAACTGGCATGGGTTAAAGAACATGAGCCTGAGATTTATGAGAAGATTGACAAACTGATGCTTCCGGGCGACTATATAGCAATGAAATTGACAGGCACTACATGTACTACTGTTTCAGGTCTATCTGAAGGTATGATGTGGAACTATAAAGAGAATGATGTGGCCGATTTCCTGCTCAATTATTATGATTTTTCCAGGTCTTTTATTCCGGAGATTAGACCTACCTTCTCCGAACAAGGGCGTGTTTCTGTGGCGGCAGCAAAGGAACTTGGGTTGTCTGCAGGTATTCCTGTGACTTACAGAGCCGGTGACCAACCTAACAATGCACTTTCTCTGAATGTATTTAATCCTGGGGATATTGCAGCAACGGCAGGTACATCGGGAGTGGTATATGGAGTTAACGGTTCTGTAAATTTTGATCCGCAGTCAAGAGTCAATACGTTTGCTCATGTTAATCATACAAACAAGGAAACACGTTTAGGCGTTTTACTATGTATTAACGGTACAGGCATAATGAATGCTTGGACTCGTAAGAATATTATGCTTGAGGGATTGTCATATTCAGATATGAATGATATAGCTGCAGGTATTCCGGTCGGGTCTGACGGTATCTGTGTATTGCCTTTCGGTAATGGTGCTGAGCGAGTTCTCCATAATAAAAATATTGGATGCAGTATTCACGGATTCAATTTTAATATTCATAATCGTAATCATATTGCCCGTGCCGTACAAGAGGGTATTGTTTTCTCATTTAAATATGGAATGGAGATTATGATTGAAATGGGAATGCAGATATCCAGAATACATGCCGGTAATGCCAATATGTTTTTGAATCCCGTATTTCGTGAAACTTTGGCTGGTATAACCGGAGCCTCTATTGAGTTATATGATACTGACGGCTCTGTAGGTGCTGCAAAAGGAGCCGGTATGGGAGCAGGAGTTTATCGTAATCACGATGAAGCATTTGCATCTTTGGAAAAACTGAAGGTAATTGAACCGGATATGAAAACTATGCCTAAATACGAGGAGGCTTATATACACTGGAAAAAAATCCTTGAGATGTATATTCAAGCATAATGGTTATACATTATTAATTTTTTTAGACATCGCTTTTTCTGAAAAAGGTGTAACTTTGCGTTGCTATGTCAGCTGAATGTATCATTCGGCATATTATTAGTGAATAAATAAAGTATTGTTTCATAATTAAAAATCAATTTTATGGCTAAAGAGTATTTTTCCGGAATAGGGAAGATTAAGTTCGAAGGCAAGGATAGCAAGAATCCTATGGCTTTCCACTATTATGATGAGAATAAGCAGATCATGGGTAAACCTATGAAAGAGTGGCTTCGTTTTGCAATGGCTTGGTGGCATACTCTCTGTGCAGAGGGTGGAGACCAGTTCGGTGGTGGTACTAAGTCTTTCCCTTGGAATCAGGGTAGCGCTATTGAAATTGCAAAGCAGAAGGTTGACGCAGGTTTTGAAATCATGCAGAAACTCGGTATTCCATATTTCTGTTTCCATGATATTGACTTGGTATCTGAAGGTAAAAGTGTAGAAGAGTACGAGGCAAACATGAAGGCAATCGTAGCTTATCTGAAAGAAAAGATGGCTGCTACCGGTATCAAATTGTTGTGGTCTACAGCTAATGTTTTCGGTAATGCACGTTATATGAACGGCGCTTCAACAAATCCTGATTTTGATGTTGTTGCTCGTGCTATCGTTCAGATAAAGAATGCTATTGATGCAGGTATTGAGCTCGGTGCTGAGAACTATGTATTCTGGGGTGGTCGTGAGGGTTATATGAGCCTTCTCAACACTGATCAGAAGCGTGAGAAAGAGCACATGGCAAGAATGTTGACTATGGCTCGTGACTATGCTCGTTCAAAGGGTTTCAAGGGTACATTCCTGATTGAACCTAAACCGATGGAGCCTTCAAAGCATCAGTATGATGTTGATACCGAGACTGTTATCGGCTTCTTGAAAGCTCACGGTTTGGATAAGGACTTCAAGGTTAACATTGAAGTTAACCATGCTACACTTGCCGGTCATACCTTTGAGCATGAACTGGCCTGTGCTGTTGATGCAGGTATGTTGGGCTCAATTGATGCTAACCGCGGTGATCAGCAGAATGGTTGGGATACAGACCAGTTCCCAATTGATCAGTTTGAGTTGGTACAGGCTTGGATGCAGATTATCCGTAACGGTGGTCTGGGTAACGGTGGTACAAACTTCGATGCTAAGACACGTCGTAATTCATCTGACTTAGACGATATCTTTATTGCTCACATCTGTGGTATGGATGCTATGGCACGTGCCCTTGAGAATGCAGCTAAGTTGCTCGAAGAGTCTCCTTACAAGAAGATGCTTTCTGAGCGTTATGCTTCTTTCGATTCAGGTATGGGTAAGAAGTTCGAAGAGGGCAAGATGACCTTGGAAGAGGCTTACGAGTACGGCAAGAAGGTTAACGAGCCAAAACTGACCAGCGGTAAGCAGGAGTTGTATGAGGCTATCGTTGCTATGTACGCATAAGTATCAATTGCATATAAAAGAAAAGTCCGGTCGTTTAGATCGGACTTTTTTATTTGTTAGTGTGTCAAGTCCAAAAAGATCATTACAATAAAGAAAGTAACAATAGTTGACTGACTGGATTTATTAATAATGAATCTTTAAAGATTCACTTTCTTCTTTTTCAATGACTTTATGATTATGTATGTTATAACGATGACAACTATTGCGAAAATGGTATAGCCTATCTCATGACTGTATTTGGTAACGGTATCATTGAGTTGTTCCTCGGGTATGATACTTTCCATATAATATCCCAATCCTGCCAATACGGAATTCCATATGGCGGCTCCCAATGCAGTAAATGCAATGAATTTTCCAAAATGCATGTGAGCAAGTCCTGCAGGGATGGAAATAAGTTGTCTTATTGCCGGAATGAGACGTCCGACGAATGTGGATATACCACCATGTTTATTGAAGAATGATTCGGCTTTTTTTACTGATGGTATGTCTATCAGACATATATGTCCCCATTTGCTATCTGCAAATTTATATACTAAAGGTTTACCAATCCATAGCGCAAGAACATAGTTTATCATTGCTCCAAGGCAAGCTCCTATAGTAGAAAATAAGATTATTAAAGCTAAATTCAATTCACCTGTTGAGGCTGCATGATATGCTGCCGGCGGAACTACTATTTCTGAGGGGAACGGTATAAATGAACTCTCAATGGCCATTAAAAGGGTTATCGTCCAATAATTAAGATGCTCAAGGCACCATTGTAGTACTGATATGGTCTCCATTATTTGTTTTGTGGATTTTGGTTATCTAATTCTGATTTCAGAGTTTTAAGATCCTCATTTTCCGGCTCAAGAGCAAGTCCTAAATATAGATATTGCTCGGCTTCCTTTTTTCTATTTAGTTTAAGTAGTAATCTGGTGATCACAATGTAAATTTCTAAATAAACCTCTTCAGCATTGGCTTCATTTAGATTATGTAATGATCTTAAAAAGTATATCAGAGCATCTTCATATTCCTCAAGTTCATATCTGCACTGTCCGCAATAATATAAAAGTGACGGTGAATCAGGATCTTCTGTCAATATTACTTCAAATAGTCTTTTTGCTTCTGCCCAGTCTTCCATCTGCAACACACATTCGGCTTTGATCATCTTGGCCGATTTATTTGTGTCATCGATAGCTTCAATGAACTCGTAACACTCCTTAGCCTTGGGGAAATTTTCTTTTTCGAAATATATGCGACCCAATTGTTCCCAATAATAGGTATCATATGGAAAATCGTCTAATAACCGATTGTAGCTTTCAATAGCCATATCGGTATTGTTTGTATCGAAGTAAAGATCTGCTTGTAACTCGATGAAATTTCTGGAATCGGGAGACTTGAGATAAGCTTTGTCCAACCATCTCTGAGCATGCTTATAGTGACGATTGTCCATGTACTGAACTATTATGTCATTAATCATCCCAGGATCTTCATCACTTTTTTCTACTGCTTGGGTAAAGAATATATCTGCCATATCAATATTGTCGTCAGATAGTTCAATCTCTCCTTTTAGATATAGCAATTCCTGATTATTGGTATCATCAATAGATTCGGCAACGATTCGTGCAGCATTTTTGTTTCCCTTGGAAAGCAATGAGTTCGCCTTTGCAATGAGAATATCCGGATCGTTAGGGTGAAGAGATAATCCGTATCTTAAGGCTGCTTCTGATTTATCTGTATCATTCGATATCGAGTAATACTCAATAATATTAGCGATATCCATACCGTCAAAATAGGTCGAATCGCCGTTATTGAGCATGTCTTCAAATAACTTCAGCAGGTCTTTGAATTCCTGAGTATCATAATATGATTCGGAATCGTCCTTCATCATAAATAATTTACGCTTTTTCTTTTATCTTGTTCCATGTATCTTTTAAGGAAACAGTTCTATTGAAGATCAGATGATCGGCTGTAGAATCCTTGTCTGTACAGAAATAGCCTATACGTTGGAACTGGAAGTGATCTAATGGCTTAGTTTCTGCTACGAATTTTTCTATGTAGCAGCAAGGATGAATATCCAATGATGCTTCGTTAATCATTCTTTTCATTGCATCGATAGGTGATAGTCCCTCTTCTTCACGAAGTCTGATTAGTTCATCACGGGGATTCTCAACCTTCCATAGACGATCATAGAGGCGAACTTCTGCTTTAAGAGCATCGGAAACGCTTACCCAATGTATGGTCCCTTTTACCTTTCTGCCTGAATCGGATTCACCGGTTTTTGTATTTGGAATTATCTCACAATATACTTCTTCAATTTCTCCGTTGGGGCCTTTCTTACACCCGGTACAAAGTACAATGTATGAACTCTTTAATCGGACCTCTCCGCCAGGAGTCAGACGGAAATATTTTTTTGGAGCATCTTCCATGAAGTCATCTCTTTCAATCCATAATTCACGGTCAAATTTGATTTTGTGACTTCCTGCTTCAGGATCCTCCGGATTGTTTATGGCTTCGAGTTCTTCACTCTTTCCTTCGGGATAGTTTGTGATGATTAACTTTATGGGATCTATCACAGCAGAGACTCTGATTGCCCGTTTATTGAGATCTTCGCGTATGGCTGATTCCATTAGTGCCATATCGTTTAGAGCATCGAATTTGGTATATCCGATTCTATCGACAAACATTTTTATGGATTCGGGTGTGTATCCGCGACGACGATATCCGCAGATAGTCGGCATTCGAGGATCATCCCAACCTAATACTAATTTCTCTTGAACCAAAGCCAGGAGGTTGCGTTTGCTGAGAAGTGTATAGTTGAGATTGAGTTTATTGAATTCTGTCTGATGAGGACGATGGTCATTCAGGTCTTTGCCCTTTTTTAGCCAATCTATGAATAGGTCATATAGAGGACGGTGAGGGACAAATTCCAAAGTACAAAGGGAGTGAGTTACTCCTTCAAAGAAGTCACTCTGTCCGTGAGCGAAATCGTACATAGGGTAGGCCTTCCATTTATCACCTGTTCTGTGATGCGGAGTTTTTACTATTCTGTATATAATCGGATCGCGGAAATGCATGTTGGGACTGGTCATGTCGATTTTTGCACGTAAAACCATGGAACCCTCTTCAAGTTCTCCGGAATTCATCTTGATAAAGAGTTTCAGGCTCTCCTCTATAGGTCTATTTCTGAATGGACTTTCTTTTCCGGGTTGCGTAGGGGTGCCTTTTTGTGCTCCGATTTCTTCCTGAGACTGTTCATCTATATATGCTTTTCCTTCTTTTATCAACTCAATGGCAAAATCCCAAAGTTGCTGAAAATAGTCTGATGCATAAAATTCATTACCCCAATGGAAGCCTAACCATTCAATATCTTCCTTGATGGCATCTACATACTCTTCGTTTTCTTTTGTAGGGTTTGTATCGTCAAAGCGAAGATTACATATTCCTTTATGTGCGGCTGCTATTCCAAAATCCAGACAAATGGCTTTTGCATGTCCTATATGGAGATATCCGTTAGGCTCAGGTGGAAAACGTGTTTGGACTCTGCCATCGTTTTTACCTTCCTGAAGATCCTTCTCAACGAGTTCTTCAATAAAATTGAGACTCTTTTTCTCGCTATTTTCTGCAGATGAATTTTCTGTCATAATGATATCATCATGTAATTATCTTTTCTTCTTTTGATGCAAAGGTACTCTTCTTTTGCCGATTGAAAAAGAAGAGTACCTTTTTTATGAGGTGATTATCTGTTAAGATGAGCGAATAATGATACTTTATAAACAGAAAAAACGAAGATAGAGGGGCGATGACCGGTAAGGTTTTTTTGCATGAGTTTATTGAAAACCATCCAAATCAAATTGAGTGCTCCACAGAGATGCAATTTATCTGCTGAAGAATACCATTTGAGAAGGGTGGTATCATCATTGAACTCACCATGCATATCGGAGAGTGTCTTGATGGCTGTCTCCGTCTTCTTTAGAAAGATTTCATTATTCTCTATTCCTGTGTGTGTTAGTGGATTGTCTATATGTTCAATAGTGATGTTCTTTTCCTTTAGCCGGATTCCAAATAGTACATCTTCATATCCATATTGAACAAATTGTTCGTTGAATCCTATTTCAAAAAAGATATCTCTTTTAATCATGAATGAGAATGTGGAGAAATGAGAATAAGGTGATATTCTACGGAATTTGGCACTTCTTTTTTTATCGGCTTTTTTCTCATATTTATATCTTAGTTCGTGTCCCAATGCAGGTGGCATATCGGGATGGACAAGACCTCCGCATACTACGGATGATTGTTTACCCGCTTGTATATACTTTTCGATGAAATCGTGACTTCGTACCTCAGCATCACAGTCGATGAAGAGGAGTGTATCATAATGGGATTTTTCTGCCAGTAAGTTTCTGATGGCCGCTCTTCCGATGTTCTTGTCCAACTCAATAAAGAAACATCCGGCAAGATTCTCTATCTTGCTATTTGAATTTATGATATCCTTGTCTGATGAGCAATCGTCACACACAATTATTTCAAACTGAGAGCTACACAAGACACATTGCCTATATAGGTCGGCAACAAGTTTTGAGCAATCCCAATTAAAACATGGGATCAGTATGGATAGCATTGTATGTCATGTTTAATTTTCATCCAAAAGTAATATTTTTTTATGAAAAGAAAGAGGTGTATATTTGAAATGATAGTCTAAATGGGTAACTTTGATTTATAATCGAAGATAAGCTGCATTCGACATAATCCAAGTAAACTTGGCTTCTGTTCTCATTTGCATTATCTTTGATACAAAAAATCGAAGATAAGCTGCATTCGACATAATCCAAGTAAACTTGGCTTCTGTTCTCATTTGCATTATCTTTGCATAAAATAAAAAGATAGAGAATGCAACCGTTAGCAGAAAGAATGAGGCCGAAGTCTTTGGACGATTATGTCGGTCAGAGGCATTTAGTTGGTGATGGCGCTATACTGCGTAAAATGATTGATTCCGGACGTATCTCTTCTTTTATCCTTTGGGGACCTCCGGGAACAGGTAAAACAACCCTTGCTCAGATTGTTGCTTCAAGACTTGATATCCCTTTTCATACTTTGAGTGCCGTATCGGCCGGAGTGAAGGATGTTCGTGATATAATTGAGACGGCTCAGAAAAACAGGCTTTTCAATCAGGTTAGTCCTATTCTGTTTATTGATGAGATTCACCGTTTTAATAAGGCTCAGCAGGATTCTCTACTAAGTGCAGTTGAAAAAGGTGTGATTACATTGATTGGAGCTACTACCGAGAATCCTTCTTTTGAGGTAATCAGGCCTTTGCTTTCAAGAATGCAAGTATATGTTTTGAATTCATTGGAAAAGGAGGACTTGCTGGCTCTTTTGAAAAGAGCTGCTGAAACGGATGAATTGATGAAGAAGAGGAATATTGAGTTTAAAGAGACTAATGCTCTATTAAGATTCTCCGGGGGTGATGCACGCAAACTGCTTAATATTCTTGAACTTGTTGTAGAGGCTGAAGAATCCGATAAGGTGGTAATTACCGATGAAAAGGTTAATATCAGACTTCAGCAGAATCCTTTGGCTTATGATAAAGACGGTGAGATGCATTATGACATAATATCGGCTTTCATAAAATCTATAAGGGGTAGTGATCCTGATGGTGCTTTATATTGGCTAGCACGTATGGTTCAGGCCGGGGAAAGTCCGTCTTTTATTGCAAGGCGTTTGGTTATTTCGGCTGCTGAGGATATTGGGTTGGCAAATCCTAATGCTTTGTTGCTGGCAAACGCGGCTTTTGATGCAGTTATGAAGATAGGTTGGCCGGAAGGGCGTATCCCTTTGGCTGAGGCTACGGTCTATTTAGCTACCAGTCCTAAGAGTAACTCTACATATATTGCTATAGATGCTGCTTTACAAAAGGTCGGTGAAACGGGTAATTTACCTGTTCCGCTTCATCTTAGAAATGCACCTACTTCTTTGATGAAGGATTTGGGCTATGGTGACGGATATAAGTATTCACATGATTACGCGGGACATTTTGTTAAACAGCAGTTTATGCCTGATGAATTAAAGGATGTCCGTCTTTGGAGTCCTCAGGAGAATAGTCAAGAGGAAAAAATCAAGGAGCGGATGGAGGCTCTATGGAATAAAAAATACTGATAGAATCATTGATTACTTGTGTCAATATTGCTCATTCCAATAAGACGATCATATCTGGAGCCTGTCTGTCTGTAATAAATCAAGATTAAATATTCGTTCTTTGTTTCGTAAAAGTCACCTTCGGCAACGGATGTCTGACCTTTTGTCTCACCATATGGAACCCATAGATATTGATAATCATATGATCCTTGTTTTAAAAGTGCGGTGAGTTCATAAGATTTTATGGCTTCATTATATGACATTTTCCATTTGTTCGATAATTCTCTTTGTGTAAAGTCACTACTGATAAAGAGGTCACCGCCGGACAGCTTAGGTGATGAATATGTAAAGTGCACAAAAAGATAATCAGCCTCAGTATCGTTGTTATCGGATTGACTGTATCTTGTTATGTAGCGTCCGTTATGGTCTTGATCATAAGAGTAATTGATACGTTTCTTATCAGTCAGCAGAGTTGCATGAAAATATGGGTCGAAGAAGCTCACTTTATCGACATTCTGCAGATAGTCATACATGTTTATAATCTCGAATCTTCTGAATTCGTTGCCTGCAGGGAATAATAGTTGTCTGTTATTAGTGAATTTTATCTGACCGTTCATAAGATGTGACGGCTTAAGATTAGTCACCATTTCATCGATTCTTCTATTTTGTATTACTACTTCTATAAGTTCTTTTTCAGGATCCCTTACGGATATACCGGGATAGGAGACTGAGAACTCTATTTGTTGATGCTTATTATTTGTGTCAATATCCGTGTTTGAAGATACATTGGCACCAACTACGGATAATGGTTCGATTACAGCAAAGCGGGCTTCAGCAACTATTCTATCATTTTCAGAGATCTCTATTTTGTAATTTCCTGATATTTTCAATGTTATATCATTGTTTGGAAATGTAATCTTATAATGCGTGTACTCAAATGTGGTGTTTAATGAGTTACTATAATCATCAATAGGCTGGCCATTAAATCCTTGTAGATAATCGGATTCATGAATATTCGATTTATTCCAGAATGCATCACAATGAATTATCTTGTATGTGAAACGATGGTATTCGTGCGACATTTCATCGAAGGATAATGTTATATAATCTTTACTGTTAAGTTTGATTATTGGGGGTAACAGCCAATCACTATTGGCTTCTATTCTTAATGATTGGATTTGGTCATTATAGGCTTTAGCCCAACCGGCATGTATTACTAATGAATCCATACACAATATCAGCAATGCCAATACTTTGACGAGAAGATTATTCCGTTTTTTGTACATAACGCAAATTTAGTGATTATTTATTTGAAGTCAAGTAATAATATTATGGATAATGAGTGAAAAAGAGTAACTTTGCGCTCCGAAAAATGTAGGCTATGGCAAAAGAATTAAAAGACCTTACCAAGAGAAGTGATAATTACTCTCAATGGTATAATGAATTGGTTGTGAAAGCCGATTTGGCAGAACAAGCTCCCGTTCGCGGCTGTATGGTTATTAAACCTTATGGTTATGCCATATGGGAAAAGATACAGAGAATCTTAGACGATAAGTTCAAAGAAACCGGTCATCAGAATGCTTATTTCCCTTTGCTGATACCGAAATCATACTTGAGTCGTGAGGCTGAGCATGTAGAGGGATTTGCAAAAGAATGTGCTGTGGTGACTCATTATAGGTTGAAGAATGCAGAAGACGGTTCTGGGGTTATTGTAGATCCTTCCGCAAAACTTGAAGAAGAATTGATTATACGTCCTACTTCGGAGACTATCATTTGGAGTACCTATAAGAACTGGATAAAATCATATAGAGATCTTCCCATATTATGTAATCAATGGGCCAATGTGATGCGTTGGGAGATGCGTCCGCGTCTGTTCCTGCGTACATCGGAGTTTCTTTGGCAGGAGGGGCACACTGCTCATGCAACAAGAGAGGAGGCAGAGACTGAGGCCAAGAAGATGCAGGGAGTATATGCCGATTTTGTTGAAAACTATATGGCTGTTCCCGTTGTTAAAGGTGTTAAGTCGGAGACGGAACGTTTTGCCGGTGCTCTTGATACATATACCATTGAGTCTATGACTCAGGATGGCAAGGCTCTGCAGTGTGGTACTTCTCATTTCTTGGGACAAAACTTTGCAAAAGCTTTTGATGTGCAGTTTGTAGATAAGGACAATAAGCTTGATTATGTTTGGGCTACTTCATGGGGCGTTTCTACACGTCTGATGGGTGCTTTGATAATGGCTCACTCTGATGATAACGGACTGGTATTACCTCCAAAATTGGCTCCTATACAGGTGGTTATTGTTCCAATATACAAGACATCCGAAGAACTGGGTAAAATTGATGATAAGGTTGCCGGATTAGTTGATAAACTTCGTTCTAAGGGTATCAGTGTGAAATATGACAATGCCGATAACAAACGTCCCGGATTCAAGTTTGCAGACTATGAGCTTAAGGGTGTACCTGTGAGAGTGGTTATGGGATTCCGTGACTATGAGAATGGCACAGTTGAGATAATGCGTCGTGACACACTTGAAAAGGAGACTGTTCCTTTTGATGGAGTAGAAGAAACTATTTCAAAACTTCTTATCGATATTCAGAATAATATTTTCGAGAAGGCTCTTGCTTATCGTAATGCTCATACATTTGAGGTGGATTCATATGATGAATTCAAAGAAAAGATTGAAACCGGTAATTTTGTTTTAGCTCATTGGGATGGTACTGCAGAGACGGAAGCTAAGATAAAGGAGGATACAAAAGCTACAATCCGTTGCTTACCTTTCGGATATGAATCAACTCCTGGAAAGTGTATATTGACAGGCAAACCTTCGGAAAGGAGGGTTCTGTTTGCAAGATCCTATTGATTATTATTTTTTTGACTTCACTGATTTCTTGGATTTTCTATTGGGAATAATCTTATCGAAATCCTTTTCATAAACCACGCCTACACCTTGTGTTGTGAGCGTGGTTTTTGAGAAATATTTGTCATTGTTTTTACTATATCCTTTAAGGCTGATGCCTTGTTTCGGTAGTAATAACCATTGTACCTCAAAGTCTCCAATGAAGTTGGATGTATTGGTAAGGGCATTCTCGCGATAACCGAAGTTTCCGTTAACCAATAATCTGTTATTTAGTAGTCTGGCTTCAAGAATACCTTCCAATTCCTTATTTGAAAGAGTTGTAGAATTACCATAAAGATAACTGCCTGCAGTAACATTACTTGAAAGGGTTAAGATATCGTTGTTAAGCACATGAGAAAGAATGTTGTTTATCTGAGTATTTACTGTAGAGTTAAGAATGGATTCCATCGCATTCGGACTTAATCCGTTTACATTCTCCGCGTTGGAATAATCATATGTGTAGAATTTGCCGACGGCAAGAAGATACATGAATTGCATGTTTCTCTGTTCCTCAGTACTGGTAGCACCGGCAAGTATCTCTTTTTCTTCCGACGTGCCTTGAGGCATGTCGATGTCAAATGATAGAGTAGGATTTTGAACCTGACCGGTGATGTCCATAAGGCATCTGACTTTTACATTACTGTTTTCCGTTGCATTGGCATCCAGATCATATATAGATGCTGAGTTGACGGAGTGATATGTGTGAAAGTTTAATTCAGTTTCAGACGGTTTACCGGTAAATCTGACATAACTATTATCTAATATATTGAAGTTTTTCCTTATGAGGTTTTCTAAGGATAAAACACATAGTCCGCGGCTTACATTGAAGACACCGTTAAGTGAGATTCCATCGGAACTATTATATTGTGACGATAGGTTTCCTTCACCTCGGAAAGAGCCGTTGATATTATTCATAGAAAGCATTATTTCCGCGTCTTCGGTACAATCTACATCTATATCCAAATGTAGTCTGGAAGATGTTTTTCTTTTAATTTCCGAGGTAATAGCAGAGTCTATGACAGAAGAATAATAAGTCGATCCATCTACAATCTTCAGAAAATTGTAGTCTGAAACATTTTCAGATGACAGATTATATCCGAATTGTGTTCCGGCTGTAGTTCTGGCATCTGCGGTGATTGTCAAACCGGTTTCCGGATTAGATTTCAGGGTCATAGAACCTTCAGCAAATACTTTTGCATATATGGAACTGTTTTCGGACTTGGGTAGATCTAACACCTGCATGTTTGCAAAATGAGCATTCATGTCTACCGAGAAATTATGAAGGTTATGATGATTAATAATGCATGTAATAATTCCGTCATGGTCGTTCTCATCGTAAAATTCCACATTCTTAAATATCATTTTGTCCGGTTCAAACCATAAGGTGTCTCGTTTAATAATGAATGAAGTATTTATGGAGCCCTGATCTAAATATGCGTTTTCCAATATGGCTTCTCCTTTAAGATTCAATCCACCTAATGGGCCGTATATTTTCATTTTTCCGAGTGCCGTTCCGCGTAAATCTCTAAAAATGCTACCGGTAAACATATTTAAAAAATGTAAGTCGGTACGGTTTGCATCGATATCAAAATCAAGATATCCCTTTTTTGTATCGAAGTATCCGCTTATTGATGTACTTGATTTCTTATTATCGATCATATTAGCAATAATGTCAATATGTTGCAGTTTATCATTCCATGATCCGGAAACATCTAAATTTCCATATTCTGTTTGATAAAATCCGAAATTCTCAACTGAAAGTTTACCGAAGAATGCCGGCTTTTTGAGTATGGCAGAGGCGGAGATATCTCCGGATGCTGTTCCCTTAAAGTCCAAACTGTTCATTCTAAACATGGAAAGCAGTTCGTTTATGTCTATCTGTTTAAGTGAAATATTCATTACGTCACTTGAGTCGGCTGATATTATTCCGTTTGCTCTAACATATTGATTATTCTGACTTAAATCAAAATTGGAGATTTTAATTTTTCCCGAATCAACAGCTACTTCAGAAGGAGATAAATGCCATTCAATATTGTTAACTGTAAAATCGGATTTATCGAAGTTGTAAATACTCTTTATCCAATTATTTGATTTGTCAAATCCCTGAAATACTACAGAACCGAGCATTGATCCTTCTAATTCACCGGCTTTTCTGCTTTTCCATGAGAGGGATCCTGATACTTTATTATCAAAGGCAGTTAACAATCCTTTTACGTCAGTAGGGGTATTGCCTTTTTGATTATGGGCACTGTTAAGAGAGACTGAGCAGATGCCTTTTCTTGAGTCAATGGATAACATGCTGTTTTCCATATGCTCTTGACCGATTGTAAGATCCGGGATAGACAATTTTAAATTAGAGATGCTGTCGCTGTCATTCACATAAAATTGCATTGAAGCGGTATTTTCGAAAGAGAGAGGTATGTTGAATACTTTTTTGAACAGGTCCGTTTTTTGTAGTCTTATATCAATCATAAATGTGTTGCTAATAGGAATACAATTTGAATTTGGACAACCGATTTTATTGGTCATCCAATCATGAAGAGTCGGCAAAGACTGATTGCAAACAGACATTAATGAAGCAGGTATAGTGGTAGTTTTGTAGTTTCCAATTACCGAGATATTAAGAAAATCGCTTATTATTGAAATAATCTGTTTGCCTTGACCTAAATCTCCAATATTCAGAAGAAATTCTTTTATTGGAAAAGTGCCGTTTTCATTGTTATATTTTGCATCTTCTATTATTAGCTTTCCGCGAAGATTATTTATATTGTCTCCTTTTAGGTTTGCTGAAAGCTTTCCGCTAATAAGTGCGCTGTCGGTATTATTAATTAGATTAAGTGCTTTAAGATTAATCTTTTCTGCTGCCATTGACAGAGATAAGAATGTGTTTTGTTTGTTTGGAAGAAATGTCGAAATAAGAGCCAATTTTGCATTATCATCATTAAATAATAATTCGGCGTTTATTGTATCCATTTTAACATTACCCGATATTTCAATATCACTATAGTTATAACCCTTGTATGACATTTCACCGATAATAGTTTTAAAATTGCCATTGGAATAAAGTGAATCTGTAACTATTCTGTTTGCATTAAATGATATGTCGCATTTATCGAAGTTTTCATTATTCAAAATAGACTTTAAATTGATGTCTTTACCTTCAACAAATGCTGATTGTATACCATGGTTGTTTGAAATGTCAATATCTATTGAGCCTGCATCGGATATTAAGGATGCATTTGCAGAATATTTATCTATTCCTCCATGAATATCTGCCTGAAATGTTCCATTGCCTACAGATTGTAATTGTTCCGGAATGACACATTTAAATCCGGCTAACTGTTTATTAAGAAAACCGTATAGGGTAGATGACATGGATCCGGAAAGATGGCCGTTTTCAATAGAGATTTTATTGATAGTGTCTATATTTAAAACATCAGCCTTTCCATTGATGGAAAATTCGTTTTTTGATGATTGAAGAAGAATCGATGATATCGTCATTTTTCTTATATCCCCATCAGCATTAAAACGAAAGTCCAACTTATCGGTCATTGATGATAATTTCGGATATAGTGCCTTGAAATCAGCACCGGTTACTGTGGAATTAAAGTCAACTGATAATCTTGGTGAATCAACAGAGTTTTTGCCTTTTAAGCCGTAATTCATGAAAAACCTGTTTATGCCTATGCGGCTATTAGGGGTGTCAAGATAGAATCCGTGTATACATGAAGTATGCGGGCCTACAGATATGTATCCTTTTGTCTGTGTTATATTGAGTCCGGATTGTTCTTTGCATGCGAACTTCCTTATAACCAGGTTCAAAGAGTCTTTATCCAGATTCTTCAACGATAATTTTGCGGATAGGTTTTTTACATTAATATGACTCGAGTTAAACAGATCCCTTGTTTCAGGAACTGACTTCAGATTATATCTGATGGAGCCGTTTTTCAGTATAATGGAGTTGATTCTTAGATTGAAACTACTTCCGTTTTTCTTAGTGTTTTGAATTTTATCAATTATGAACTGACAATTCAGATCTCCGTTTAGACTATCTCTGTATAAGTTTATATCCGGATGAAGCAATCTGATACTTGTGATGCTTAACCTGTTCTGTAACAACGGAAGTATTTTTATCCTAATAGCAACCGAGCCGAAAGATGCCAAAGAATCTTTATTCTGATCGTAAACAACGAGGTTGTTAATAATTATTCCGCAAGGATAGACCACGGAGATACTGGAGGCATCAACATTTGTCTCCAGGGTATTCTCAAAGATATGAACTATCCGTTGAGCTACCTCTTGCTGGATTTTGTTGCAATTTATCAGACAATGCCCGCTTATAAACAACAAAAACAGCACTGCGATAATAATATGAACTATTCTGCTTTGTTTCACAGTTATTCGGTCTATAACTTGCAAAGTTACATTTTCTTGGGCAAAAGATAAACGATTGGAATCTTTTTTGTCGCATAATCTCAGTTGTCTCAAATAAATGGTTAAGAATGGGTTCTGTATTAATAATAAACATGCTTTTTTTTAATGTTTTCTACCATAAATATTGTAACTTCGCGCCGATTTTCAGATAGGTATTATTCATAAATATTCTTAATAAACAAATGGCAGAAATCATTCGATTACGAAAAGGTTTGGACATTAAGTTATTAGGCAGCCCGGAGAAGGTAATTAATACGGTTAAGACATCTGAGACATATGCATTATGTCCTGATGATTTTACCGGCGTTACTCCTAAACCGGTTGTCAAAGAACAACAGAATGTCAAAGCCGGAGAGGCTCTGTTTATTGACAAGAATCATCCTGAAGTGAAATTTGTTTCACCTGTCAGTGGTGAGGTTGTTGCAGTAACAAGAGGCGCTCGCCGTAAGGTTCTTAACATCGTTGTCAAGCCCGATGCGAACCAACAATTTGTAGAGTTTGGAAAGAAAAGCGTTCAGTCCCTTTCAGGAAGTGAGATTAAAAGTGCACTTCTGGAATCAGGTCTGTTCGGGTTCTTCCGCCAGCGTCCTTATGACGTTGTTGCAAATCCGGAAGACAGTCCACGCAGTATTTTTGTTTCGGCTTTCGATTCAAAACCTCTTTCTCCCGATTTTGAGTTTATCCTTAGTGGAAATGAATTGGATTTCCAGACCGGATTGAGCGCAATTGCAAAGATTGCACCTACATATCTCGGCGTAAGTTCCGATCAGTCTTCCCAAACCTTGACCCAGGCGAAAAATGTGGACGTGTATACTTTTAAGGGTGCACATCCTGCAGGTAATGTTGGAGTTCAGATAAACCACATAAAGCCGATCAATAAGGGCGAAATCGTATGGACGATAGATCCGGAGGTTGTGATTTTTGTTGGTCGTTTGTTCAACAAGGGTATTGTAGACATGACCAGAGTAATCACTGTGGCAGGTCAGAATATTAATAAGCCATCATATGCAAAAGTTTTGGTTGGTGCTCAAATAGCATCTATTGTTGATGGAAACTTGAGTTCTGAAGATCATGTCCGTGTAATCAATGGAAATGTTCTGACTGGTCGTAAGGCTTCAAAGGAAGATTATTTGGATGCTTTTGCCAATACAGTAACGGTAATTCCGGAAGGTGATGATGTTAATGAATTCATGGGCTGGATTATGCCTAGATTTAAAGCATATAGTGTGAACCGTTCTTTTTCTACTTGGCTGATAAATCTGCTATTTCCTAAGAAACAGTTTAGCATTGATGCCAGAGTGAAGGGTAGCGAGCGTCATATGATTATGTCCGGTGAATATGATAAGGTTCTTCCTATGGATATTTATCCTGAGTACCTTATCAAAGCAATAATTACCGGAAATATTGAGAAGATGGAAGCCTACGGCATCTACGAAGTTGCTCCTGAGGATTTTGCCTTGTGTGAGTTTGTTGATTCGTCCAAGTTGGAACTTCAGCGTATTGTTCGTCAGGGATTGGATAATCTACGCGCCGAAATGGCATAATAAAAGAAAGTTATGAGTTTAAAGAATTTTCTTGATAAAGTAAGACCGAATTTTGAAGAGAGTGGCAAACTGCATGCTTTCCGTTCGGTGTTTGAAGGATTTGAATCCTTTCTGTATGTGCCAAATGCAACATCAAAGAATGGTGTAAACATTCATGATGCCATTGATAGCAAACGTATCATGATTATGGTTGTGATCGCGCTTTGCCCGGCACTCTTATTCGGTATGTACAATGTCGGATATCAACATTTCTCTGCTGCAGGTCTTGATTTACAATTCTGGCCTATGTTCTTGTTCGGCTTTTTGGCTGTTCTGCCGAGAATAATTGTTTCTTATGTAGTCGGTTTGACTATTGAATTTATTGTAGCTCAGTGGAAACATGAAGAGATACAAGAGGGATTCTTAGTAACAGGTTTCCTTGTTCCTTTGATAATTCCTGCCACATGCCCTCTTTGGATTCTTGCAATAGCCGTTGCATTTGCCGTAATTTTCTCAAAAGAGATATTCGGTGGTACCGGAATGAATTTCCTTAATGTGGCATTGATTACACGTGCATTTATCTTCTTCGCTTATCCTTCGGTTATATCGGGAGATTCTGTTTGGGTTGTCAATCATTCAATTTTAGGATTAGGTGCTGACATAGACGGTCTGACTCAAGCAACTGCACTAGGTATTGCTTCTACTACATCTGAAGCATTGCCATTCAGTTGGAATATGATTACAGGTTTGATTCCGGGCTCTATAGGTGAAACAAGTGTTATTGCTATCGGTCTTGGGGCTCTGCTTCTTCTTTATACCGGAATTGCAAGTTGGAGGACTATGTTATCGGTATTTGTTGGAGGTGCATTAGTTGCTGTCCTATATAATAAGGTCGGTCCTGACAATGCTATGGCAGCTATGCCTTGGTATGAGCATCTTGTAATAGGCGGTTTTGCATTTGGCGCGGTATTTATGGCTACTGATCCTGTAACCTCTTGTCGTACAGATATTGGCAAGTATATTTATGGCTTGTTGATAGGTATGGTTGCAATCACAATCCGTGTTATGAATCCGGGCTATCCTGAGGGTATGATGTTAGCTATTTTGCTTATGAACTGCTTTGCTCCGCTTATAGACTATTGCGTTGTTCAGTCTAATGTGAATAAACGTGCAAAACGAATTAATAAATAATTGGTACAATGGCTACGAAAAAATTTAAATGTACTGTTTGTGGCTACATCCACGAAGGTGATAAAGCGCCGGATTTTTGTCCGGTATGTAAGGCACCTGCATCAAAATTTGTAGAGATAGAGACTAAGAAGACTGTTAATACCAATAGTAACGTATATACTGTCATTTATGCTGCTGTAATGGTTATCATAGTAGCTTTTATGTTGGTTTTCGTCTCTTCTGTTTTGAAAGAACGTCAGACAATAAATATTATTCAGGATACTCAAAAGCAGATTCTCTCTTCTCTTAATATAAGGGAAGTGAAAAATGTAGGAGAGACCTATAATGAATTTGTGAAAGGCGATTATCTTTTGCAGAATGACGGTTCTTTGGTAGAGAATGATCCAAAGAAGTTCAGTACCAGCTATAAGAGTGAATTTGATGCAGGCCGTCTGCATATTTTCGAGGCAGAAATAGAGGGAGAGACCAAATACGTGATTCCAATGAACGGTCTTGGACTTTGGGGTTCTATATGGGGTTATATTGCTCTTAATGAGGATCGTTCAACCATCTATGGTATATATTTCTCACATGCTTCAGAGACTCCGGGACTTGGAGCTGAGATTGCAACTCTCGGTTTTCAGGACCGTTTCAAAAATAAGAAACTTCTTAAAGAAGGAGAGATTAAGCTTGATATTACCAAATTCGGATTGGCACAAGATGCCGATTATGATGTAGATGGAGTATCCGGTGCTACCATAACGTCAAAAGGTGTAAACTCGATGATTCGTACTGTTCTGGCCTCATATTTGCCTTTTTTAAATGAAGGTGGAGTTAAGTTGGAGGAATGTACTGAAGAATGCATTGAGCCAAATGACTCTGTTGTATTATCAGATAAAGTAGAGGAGTAATCATTATGGCAAATAAAAACAAAGAGGTATTAAATCAGCCGTTATGGCTGAATAATCCGGTCATTGTGCAGATATTAGGTATCTGTTCTGCATTGGCTGTTACAGCTAAACTGAAACCGGCAATAGTGATGGGCCTTTCGGTAACAGTTATCGTGGCCATGTCTAATGTTATCATTTCACTTATTAGAAATTCCATTCCTAATAGAATAAGAATTATTGTTCAGTTGGTAGTAGTAGCTGCATTGGTAACAATAGTAAGTGAAATATTAAAGGCTTTTGCATACGATGTAAGTGTTCAACTTTCAGTTTATGTAGGTCTGATTATTACAAACTGTATCCTTATGGGACGTCTTGAGGCATATGCCATGCAGAATAAGCCATGGGATTCATTCTTAGATGGTATAGGAAACGGACTTGGCTATGCAATAATTCTTATCGTTGTAGCTTTTGTACGTGAATTGTTTGGAAGCGGTACGCTATTCGGAATTAAAGTTATTCCCGATTTCTTATATCAGAATGGATATCTGAATAACGGCCTTATGTTGATGCCTCCTATGGCATTGATATTGGTCGGATGTATTATCTGGGTGCACA